>DAISHL010000040.1:0-10635 GCA_036822555.1 Bacteroidota bacterium
TTGATTAAAGCTGGGACCCTCTTAGATCCTGCACCTGAAGTTGGTGCTTCGATGATCAGATTCGGAAATTACACAAAAGCAAATGAATGCTTTCGGCAGAAGCGATGGAGAAATTTAAGTGTGTTTCGCTAATAACAGGCGCTAATGTCTCTATTAAACTACTTTCTAAAAATGGCAACTCAATTGCCAGTAAATTAATGTCTGTTTTTTCTTCATTCCCATTCTCGTTTTCTTCGTAAGCTAGATCATTGTTCTGGCTAGATAGAGAATGTTGTTTGATGTTTTGGTTTGCCTTGTAGGATTGTGCGTTTGCGTTTGATGCCGCAGAATTGATATACACATTTAATGCAATGGAAAGTAAAAAGGAAACGAGAAGAACTACGGAAGAAATTATCTTATGCCCTTTTAACATAAATCAAAGGTAGTGAATTTTAAAGCCTGTTGCTATTAAAAAATGTTATAATTGTTTAATCTGTGATATCGATCTTTTTGAAGAACATGCCTTCTCCCTTCATCACAATAAGAACTGCCATTGCAGTTTCTTTGATAAGAGCCTGAGGGAAAGAGAACTTCACCTCATCATTTTTCATGATCTTCTTTTGAAGGATAATGTCGCGGCTGCCGCGCTCCAGATCCTGGAAGGTGATACGTAACAATTCAGGATAATTCTTTGTGCCAACAGTCACAAATTCCATGGCCATCAATTCTGCACGTGTACACTTAATGGCCTCATCCTTATCGAGCTGAGAGCCCATTAAGGTAACCGATTTAAGCGTATCAGAGGGGGCTTTTGTTTTCGGATCTCCTCCTGCTTTCACTGAAGGTGTGATCAGACACAAACATAACACAAGTAAGATTGTAGATATGGAATATGCTTTTTTCACTTTTACTATTTTCCGTTTAGGCAATGCTAATTTATAAAAAATTAAGTATGAATGTAGTCAATTTTTTTATCCAATTCGTGAATAGCCCTTGTGTTTACCGTCATTCCCTTTAATTGAACGCTAAAAAATAATTCATTTTCAGCACTTTAGAAAAAATCAACTATTCCTTGTTCATTTTATACGTTGAGGGAATCATGGCGAGTACACCAGATCATTGAATAAATAGATCTGTTGCTTCATGCGCTCATTCATCTCCAAATGTGCGGCCAATACCAATTGAGAATAGTTTTGTGAGGCCGACTTAAAGTGTTTGGTTTCTGCCTTCCACAAATTATAGATCAAATTCATATCTCCTGTACTTGGCTTGAATGTTTTTAAGGCAGCCTTTACATTTCCTGAGCCTGCATGGTAGGTATGCATCACCAATAATCTGAACCATAGATCAGTCTCATTATAATTACTTATGCCAAGGGTATCTAAAATTTGTTTGGTCTTAGGAATGCATATATACTTGATGAGGCAACTGGCTGCATAGGCAGAACGTTCGAAGTTGGCGCGCGCATCCATTTGCCTGTTCACTTTTAAACCATACATGCGGGCCACATCTTTCATCAATTGAAAAGAACCATAGGCACCTGCATTCGACTTTTGAAGTTTATTCGGACTTTCGATCAGGAGGATGGATTGAGCATACCAAGGATCAACGCCATTATCTATAAAGCAGTTGATGCCTTATTCAAATTGATTGAAGGCCTTATAAAAATCATAAAAGAACTTCTTCCCTGTAGTTACCAGAATACGATGCGAAGAGTCAAGTCCATACAACATTCTCACACTGTCCTTAAAGCAGGTCTTATTCATGTCAGGCATTGCAGCCCATTCCTTGTTATGAACCTTTTGGATCTCTTTGCGGTAGGTAGCCACATTCACAATGGAACTGTCGTGATGCAAATTCATGATCGATCGCCAGAATTTTACCTGAGGCATGGTATCGCAGCGTAAATTGTAGATCTGCTGGTCAAAAATATAATTGTGACTAAGTTTATTTTCCGGATGGCAAACACCGATCACATCAGAACACAGTCCGGGTTCTGACTCGGGACGCTTCACTTCCTTTATTTCACCTGCTTTAGGTTCTCCTTTTTTCTTGGCGATCAAATGATCATCAACGATCCAGTAAACAGGAATAAAAGCACCTACCGTCAGGCTAATAAAAACTCCGATATAAAGCAATAGCTTCATACCGTTAAGTTAATGAATCTGTTTGTAAAAAACAAGGCAGATAAGCCTTTTAACAGCTTTTTATTAAACGCCCTTTTTTGAAAACTCTGGTTAACCGAAAATGAGACTGAACACTTCTTCTATTTTAACCGCGCTCAGGATCTCGATCTTAAAGTTTTTCTTATTGATCCCCTTTAAATTGTGAGCACTGATAATGATCTTCTCGAATCCTAGTTTCTCTGCCTCACCAATGCGTTGCTCTATTTTATTTACCGGACGGATCTCACCTGTTAAACCAACCTCTCCGCAAAAACACACCGATTGCGGGATCGGAAGATCCTCGTTACTGCTTAAAACAGCGCACACCAATGCAAGGTCAGTGCCCGGATCTTCCACTCGTATGCCGCCTGCTATGTTAATGAACACATCCTTGATCCCGAGCCTGAATCCACAGCGCTTTTCTAATACTGCGAGTAACATCGATAGTCGTCGAAGATCAAACCCTGTACTGCTTCTTTGCGGAGTACCATATGCAGCACTACTCACAAGGGCCTGTGTTTCTATCAACATTGGCCTGTTGCCTTCCAAGGTGGCAGCAATCGCCACACCGCTGGTTGGTGTCTCTCTATTGGTGATCAGTATCTCGGAAGGGTTGTTCACTTCACGCAAGCCTTCGCCCTGCATCTCATAAATACCCATTTCATTGGTGCTGCCAAAACGATTCTTTGTAGCGCGCAATAAACGGTAGATGTGATTCCGATCGCCCTCGAACTGCAACACCGTATCCACCATATGCTCTAGAACCTTTGGTCCGGCAAGGCTTCCTTCCTTGGTGATATGACCGATCATAAAAACAGGCGTGTTGGTTTCCTTGGCAAACCGTAGGAACTCAGATGCACACTCACGCACCTGACTTACACTGCCAGGACTGCTCTCAATATAGGATGTATGAATGGTTTGAATAGAATCGATGATCACCAGTTGAGGTTGTATCTCTGCGATCTGTTGGAAAATATTCTGAGTATTTGTTTCCTGAAGGATAAAGCAGGTATTGGTGGTAATGCCAATCCTGTCGGCACGCATTCTTATCTGTTGTTCGCTTTCCTCTCCGCTCACATATAATACTTTTAAGTTCTTTAAGCGAAGTGCCAACTGCAGCATCAGGGTAGACTTTCCGATACCAGGTTCGCCACCAAACAATACCAAACTGCCGGGAACAATTCCTCCTCCAAGCACGCGTGTTAATTCCTTTCCCGGAACTGCGATCCTCGGATACTCCTGAGTTCCTATCTCCTGCAACAACACGGGTTTATTTGCCCGGTCACCGCCGCTTTTATTCGCCGAAAACAAATGCAGTTTAGAGTTCTTGGTGTCCTTTTGGATCACTTCCTCCACATACGTATTCCACTCTCCGCAACTGGAACATTTGCCCACCCACTTGGCAGACTGCGCGCCACAACTCTGACAGTAATATGTTGTTTTAACTTTACTCACTTTAAATTAATATACTCATTGGTTTTTAAGAGCAGATCCATGAACAAGATCTTTGGATTGGCATTACGTTCTATGTAATAATAATTGCTGTTGAACTCATCCGTTAGTAACTGATAATTTTTCTGATTAACGAACGGCGCAAATTTCTCAAGAAATTGTTTCTCACTGCCTGAGAGCCTTACAAGACCTCTTTCGCCAAAATTGAACATCAGTGCATCTCAGAAAACTTCCAATGAATATGTGATAAATTGCTAGTGTTTCTCTCTACCGGCAGAAGCATATTCATCTACCCAAGCCAAGGCCTTGTCGCAATCAAACTTCAAGGCTAAGCGCATGAATGTTTGAAAGTGGGTCAATAACGAAACATCCTCTTCATCCTTTACCAAACTTCCCAAAGCAGTTCTGAAATTCCCCTCACTTAAAAAAGCAGCCTGATCAGCAGTATCCTTATTCACATTGTAAAGGCGCATCAGTTCGTCACTGATCTCTGCATCACTTACTGCATAAAATGGGATCTGCTGTACACGTGATAATATTGTGGCCAACAACTGATCTGGCTGTGGTGATATCAATATAAAGATCGTTTCGTCAGGCGGCTCCTCAAGAACTTTAAGAAGTTTATTGGCCGCCTCTGTATTCATGCGTTCTGCCTGCCATATGATCATGATCTTATAAGATCCTTCAAAGCTGGTATAACTGAGTTTTTTTAAAATGTCGGCGGATTCTTCAACCGGAATAATGGGTTGCTTGTTCTCTGCACTCAACTCGTCCACCCAGTCATTAAGATTCATGTAAGGATGTCTCAAAAAGCAGTCCCTGAATTCTGTGATCAGGTCGTTACTTGTTTTCACTGCTTTGCTCTTAATGATAGGAAAAACAAAATGAAGATCGGGATGGATCAGTTTTGACACCTTATTACAGGATGGGCAATTTCCACAAGCCGCATTCTCTGTTCTGTTCTTACAGAATAAATGCTGCGCAAACGCCAATGCCATGGGCAAATGCCCGCAACCATCCTGCCCCGTGAATAAGAGTGCATGCGGTACGCGTGAAGTGGAAACCATGCGCGCCAACCTGTCCTTGGCCTCTTGCTGCCCAACAATAGAAGAATAGAGCATAGGATCAATTGTGGATTGGTATCATTCCTCTAATTCCCATGTCAACCGGTTTTTCTCCGATCTCTGGCTGAAAATATCCATCCAAGGTCAGCTCTTTCCATTCAAAACTTTGTTTGGTTGAAAGGGATACAGTTATGATGATGTCTGATGTTTCATTTCCGGTGATGACCAATGGAGCGCCTGTTGTTGGCGCTGAAGCAGAAACAAATTCTCCTGTAACCAAACAACTTCCTGCAGGGATCGGAGAGCTTGGATTTGGGTTAACCACCGTTGTTTGTGGTGCCTGCCCGTCAGACTTATAATCCACACCAAAAACTTTGGTGTAAAATCCCCAATAGCCTTGCAGATGATTTCCAGTTCCACCGGTGGTTGGTGTCATCACGGCACCTTTCATTTTATACTTTGTAACATAGGTGTTGTATCCAACAAATGAAGCTATGGTGCCGTCAATGATACCTGCGGAGGTGGTCTTTACCTTGATGTCATAGTTCTGATACGATAACGACACACGAAGCCATTTATATGTTCCGGCCAGTGAAGAAGTGATAGGTGTTGAGAAGAAGATCTCCCCGTCCTTCACCACCTTGCTTTGACAGAACACGATCGCAGTTGTTCCGCCACACGTGGTTTCAGGTGCGTGGTACAACTTTACGCCCGCGCCTACCTGAGTAAGATCTGTTTGTGATAACTCAATGTAATGTGCCGCAATTCCATTGAATTTTGGCGAGTATGCGGCATTGCCACTAGCCACAACGGTAGGCTGTCCTAAGTTATTCAATCGCACTTGAGTGCTATCCAGTTTGAACTTAAATATCAGTCTGGGTGCTGCTCCAGTCAACGTCCACGCAGTATCAGGAAATTCGCAGGTAGGACAGTTATTTGCAGGACCCGTTGTTGTGGTGGTAGTATTTGTTGGCTCATTCGAGTCCTTTTTCTTGCACGAAGTCAATCCTGCAATGATAAAAATGATCACTAATAAATTCTTCATCGTTCTAATTTATCTATTAAAGTGTATTGGAATGCTTTAAGTTAATAAATTTACACAAAAAACAAATGCGTGCAGTTGTACAACGGGTAAACAGATCGGTACTGAGGATCAACACTTCTGTGCATGCTCAAATAAGCAAAGGCCTATTGGTGCTCCTTGGTATTGAGGAAGCTGATACCGCCGAGGATGTGGAATGGCTCGCATCAAAGATCATTGGGCTAAGGATCTTCAGTGATACAGAAGGCAAAATGAACCTTGATATTCAACAGGTGAATGGCGAACTCCTATTGGTAAGTCAGTTCACATTATTTGCATCCACAAAAAAAGGGAACAGACCTTCATTTATCCGTTCAGCAAGACCCGAACAGGCCATCCCATTGTATGAATTATTCATTCAAAGAACTCAATTGCTTTTGAATAAACAGATAGAAACAGGGGTTTTTGGAGCAGACATGCAAATTGAACTTGAGAATGACGGACCAGTAACGATAATTATTGACAGTAAGAATAAAGAGTGACTTTTTAATTATATTTATACTTTATTTCTACCGTGAAACCAAGAATACTTTTAGAAGAAAAACAATTTGAGATCACCATACTTCGCCTGTGTCATCAATTGATCGAAGTGCATGGCGATTTTAGCAATTCTGTGATCATAGGACTGCAACCGCGAGGCATATTGCTTGCGAAGCGCATTCAAAAAGTGCTGCAACAGATCCTAAAGAACAAAAAAGTAAATTGCGGTGAACTTGATATCACTTTTTTCAGAGATGACTTCAGGAAAAAAGAACTTATCCCTAACAGGACCAATATCGATTTTATCATTGAGGACAAGAATGTGATCCTGATAGACGATGTGCTTTATACCGGACGCACCATCAGGGCCGGGTTAGATGCCATGCTTGCTTTTGGTCGCCCTAGCGATGTTGAGCTTCTGGTGCTGGTTGACAGACGATTTGCGAGACACGTTCCTATTCAGGCCAAATATGTTGGCATAACCATTGATTCCATAGAAAAACAAAACGTAAAAGTTGAATGGAAAGAGTCTGATGGTAAGGATAAAGTAACATTAATTGATAAATAAATGCGTCCTGCAAAAGAAGATTATATCCCCTATTACCATTACTACATTGAATTGGTAAAGGAACAGGACCTTATTTCCGCGTTAAAATCCAATAAGCAAACCATTGCCGAGCTGATCAGGTCCATTCCCGAATCGAAGGCAGACCATGCCTATGCCGCAAACAAATGGACCATCAAGCAAGTATTGAACCACATCATAGATACTGAACGCATCTTCATATACAGAGCATTGCGATTTTCAAGAGGCGACAATCAACTGGTGCCACCATTTGATGAGAACCTTTATGCTGCCAACGCTTCACTTTCAAACTCAAGCATTGAGCTGTTGCTTAAAGAGTTTGAGACAGTAAGGGAGAGCAGTATTTTGTTTTACCAACAACTAGGCGAAAAGGAGCTTCAGCTCAAAGGCCAAACCGCCGCAGGAACTGTAAGTGTAATCTCTATTGGCTATATGATCTGCGGCCACGCCGTGCATCATACGAATATCATCAAAGAAAGATACCTTTGATCAGATCATGACATCCCTTTTTAAAAATAGTGCCATTACCTGCATTATTGTTGTAAGCTTATTTTCTGTTTGGCTTGCCGGAAACCTTGGTGCGTTTGGCATTAATAAGATCGTATTCGATGTGGTCAGCTACCACAGTTACATGCCCGCAGTGTTCATTGAAAAAGACATAGATCTTAGTTTTTACAAAGATAGTTCTGCCGTATTTGATCAAAAGGAAATGTACTTCGCTAATTTCACTCCAGAAGGCAAGCCTATCATAAAGACCACGTACGGACTAAGCCTCATGTATCTGCCATTTACTATTTGGCCATGGATGTTCAGTGAGCATGGAACATGTAACGGGTACGAACTTCCATTCAGCATTGCCATCAGCATTTCCACCCTATTCTATTTTATTTTGGGGCTTTATTTTCTTTATAAATTATTAAAGGCACTCCAGTTTTCATTGGCATCCATTGGTATGACCATCCTTTGTCTAGGCCTTGGTACAAATCTATTAAGCTATGCCTCAATATCTATTGGCATGCCACATGCCTATGGCTTTTTTTTGGTAAGTGTTTTGCTCTACACAACACACAAGTGGTATCAAACTCCAAATTACAAAGGCACCATTATTATAGGTATATGCCTTGGAATGCTTGTTCTGATCAGGCCCACCAATCTTGTGTATGCATTAGTTTTTGTCGCCTATAAATTCAATTCATTTCCATCCGTTGTTCAGGTGTTCAAAAATGCATGGAAGCACTTAGTGATCATCGCCCTTATTTCCTTCCTTATAGTATTACCTCAGCTGATCTACTGGAAACATGTGACGGGGCATTACATTTACAATTCCTATGTAGGAGAGCGTTTTTATTTTGACAGACCTCATCTTCTTGACTATGTGTTCGGTTTCAGAAAAGGCTGGCTCGTTTATTCTCCCATATTGCTGTTCGGACTGATCGGTCTGTTTGTGCGTTCAGCATCAAATCCATATTTTAAGTCAACTTTGATCATCCTTTGTGTTTTATTATACCTGAACAGCAGTTGGTGGTGTTGGTGGTTTGGCGGCAGTTACGGAGCTCGTGCCATGATAGAAACCTATCCGCTGATCGCCATTGGATTTGCCTGTTTTTTTGATGTTCTGTATATCAAGGCGCGTAAACTATTCCTGACATTCATGGTCTTTTTGATCCTGTTCAATATTAAATCGGTTGATCTTTACCGGGCCAACATCATCCATTACGATAGCATGACGGCAAAAGCATTTGTGTATACGTCCCTTAAATTATTTTTTACCCCTGAAGAAAAAGAATACCTTAAAACCCTGTACCAGAAACCTGATTACGGAAAAGCGCTGAGGGGTGAGGATACCTGATGGTTAATAAAGGCTCCAATTTTTTGAAAACAATTTACCCGAAAGCAAAAAATAAAGTTACCTTTAGCTTTTGAATAGTTTCAAAAAAATGAGTCATCTTAGCGTTAACCACCTTCTCGGAATAAAAGATCTTACAAAGAACGATATAGAACTGATCTTAAACACTGCTAAGAATTTCAAAGAGGTAATTAACCGTCCGATCAAAAAAGTTCCTTCTCTGCGCGACATTACGGTTGCGAATTTATTCTTTGAGAATTCAACACGTACAAGACTATCATTTGAACTGGCACAAAAACGTTTAAGTGCTGACATCATTAATTTTTCGGCATCTAACTCCTCAGTAAAAAAAGGGGAAACATTAGTTGACACGGTGAATAATATTCTGGCGATGAAAGTGGACATGATCGTGATGCGTCACAGCAGTCCGGGCGCCGCCATTTTTTTGTCTAAAAAGATCAATGCCAAGATCGTGAATGCAGGCGATGGTGCGCATGAGCATCCTACACAGGCCTTATTGGACGCATTTTCCATGCAGGAAAAACTTGGTGATCTGAAAGGTAAAAAGATCGTGATCGTTGGAGACATTCTTCACTCCCGTGTTGCATTGTCGAACATCTTTTGTTTGCAAAAGTTAGGCGCCAAGGTGAAAGTGTGCGGACCGCAAACCCTGATCCCGAAGTACATTACAAGTTTGGGTGTAGAAGTGGAAAGCGATCTGAGAAAAGCCCTTGAATGGTGTGATGTGGCCAATATGTTGCGCATACAACTCGAGCGTCAGTATTTCAAATATTTCCCATCATTGCGTGAATACAGCATGTTGTATGGCTTAGACAAAGCCTTGTTGGACAGTCTTTCCAAAGAGATCATTATCATGCATCCCGGACCTATCAACAGAGGTGTGGAGATCACCAGTGATGTTGCAGACAGTAAACAATCGATCATTCTCTATCATGAGAAGAATGACGTGGAAGTGCGTAAGGCTGAGATGACACTGCATGCAGGAAGACTGGCAGAATAATGGCCCCTGACCCCAACAACTTTTAATAGATCTTATACAATACCGGCTTGCTTGGGCTGGCGTCGTTCTCAAATGAGGCTATCTGAAAATTCAACAGATAAGTACCGTCAAAGATCTCGTTAGGCACATAGATCAATTCAGTGATAGATTTATGCGTTTGAGGATCGGCCGGATAATTCCAGAATTCGTGATGCGCTTCAAGCTTCCCCCCATCAACTTCCTTGTCAACACTTGGTAGGTCGATCAATAAATGTTCGATGCCTAATTCATTCATGTAAGTGATCGCTTCTTTTTGAATGTATGGTGGATTTGTATTGCTATACTGCATGTGCAGCTTATTCAGTCCGTTGCTAAGGGTTCTGATGATCAATGCTTCCGTGTTCTCGACCTCTTTGAGTGCCTGAATGATCTGTTTTTGTGTAATAACGAAATCACCATTCTCAAGTTGCTCGGGTAATACCGTAATGAGTTCGGCTATGAACAGAAAGCGCGTGAAGGTTTTATTGATGCTGAAATTCTCTTTGCTGATGTGTCCTACACACTCCGTATGTGTACCATTGCCATGCGGATTAAATGTGATATTCCTAAAGTTCACACTTCCTCCTTTGTTCACATCACCGACCCAGTCTCCCGCCACAACAGGTTCAAGCTTCATGGGATCAACGTACCAGGCACTCACACAGTTTTTATCTGAGGTCAATGGTATAGAAATATCAATTGGTTTATAAAAATCAACCTGGTATGGTTTGCCTTTATGAAAGATATTTACGATCATGGGAAATGTTTGAAGGTTAAATATAATAATTTCTTATTTTTGTACCCTCTTTTCATTTGCCTCGTATTTCTAAGTCACAGCTAAAACAGAAAGAGTCAACTGGCCCCGTAGTTCAATGGATAGAACGAAAGTTTCCTAAACTTTAAATACAGGTTCGATTCCTGTCGGGGCTACCAAAGCGGAAAA
>DAISHL010000041.1:0-10528 GCA_036822555.1 Bacteroidota bacterium
CATATCCGCCCGGACCACCACCAATGATTGTAACATCAAATTTTTCCATAATATAACAATGAGTTAAAGGTTTAAATTGAACAGTAAAAGTACTTAATATTTAGCGTTTAAAAAAGCGTAAAAACCAATAATACGGCAATATTATTAGGCAAAGAAGAATGCTTATTCTCGATAAGAGATCTCCAAATCTTGCGTAAAAAGTTACCTCGTTGTTTGGTTTTAATGTGGTGCTGATGACAGCCTTCTCCCACCATTTTGTGTAGTCAGTTATTTCGCCTGTTTCGTTGATTACCGCTGAAATTCCGGTGTTGGCGCTTCTTGCAATACTTCTGCGAGTTTCAATGGCCCTGAGCCTTGCATAATTCAAATGTTGTTTGTGTCCGGGTGTATTGTCCCACCACCCATCATTGGTGATGATGAAGATCAAATTTGCACCATTGCGGATGTATTCGGTACAATAATCGCCATACACACTTTCATAACAGATCACCGGAGCAACACCAATACCTCCATTGCCTTTGAATACCGTACGACCGTTTTGAGTTCCAAGACTTCCTATGGTTCCTCCCATATCAATGGCCAGAGATTCAAGTGGTTTAAGTAAGGCCGGGAAAGGCATAAGTTCAACACCGGGAACCAATTTTGATTTGTGATAAAGCGTTAGGCCAGTTGAATTGATCTGAAGTGCGGTGTTATATACATCGTAGTAGTGCCCTGATCGCTCATCAAATCTGGCAGTGGAACTTGCCTCATTGTTCTGTTCATAGAATTTATAAGAGTTAATGCCGGTAATGATATTCAGATTGGGGTATTTTTTAAGAAGGCTGTCTTTGAATAACGCCAGGTCCTGATCACTGTCTATGAATTTTTCATTGATATTGTCAATCACAAAGGTCTCAGGCAATACCAAGTAATTGGTTGAATTATTGATCTTGTTCTTGATCTGTTCAAGCATTGAATTGAATTGCACTGAAAAATCAGTATCGAATTTTTCATTGTAAGGATCGATGTTCGGCTGAACAATTACAATGTTCTGCTCTTTTAAATTGGAGGTGTTCTTGTGTGAGAATAAAAGGATGTATGATGTTAAAATAGGGATTGCCAGCAACATCAAAGGTTTCAGAGTTGATCTAAGAGAAAAATGTGAGGAATTAATAAGTTTGTAGATCACAATGTTCACTAACAAAACCCATAGTGAACCTCCTGAAGTGCCAGTATATTCATACCATTGAACCCAATTTGGCTTATAGGCAAATACATTCCCAAGGGTAAGCCAAGGCCATGTGAGATCCCACAACGTGTGCACATATTCCCAGGCCAGCCATACAGGGATCAATACCCAGATCGCCCAAGATCTGTTGATCTTGTTCTTGATGTTAGAGTAAGTAACAAACACTATAGACATGAGCAATGCATTCGCTAATATGGCCATGCATGCACCACCAGCCGAAGCATTCCAAACCCACCAGGTCACAAGTACATTCCAAAGAAAAAAGGTGAGGTATACAAGGCCGATCAGTTTTGTTTTCTTTCGTTTAATGTCTGTGGTATTCGAGAAATAATTCTCGATCATCAGTAAGGGTACAAATCCAATGAAAATAAAGGCAGTGAGACCAAAGCACCATGATAAACTCAATAAGAATGCACTTAATAAGGCATAAATGATGGTGTTGCGGCTGTTGATCATGTGGATGCTAAATTACGATTTTTGTTCATACTTTTGAGTCCATGATTATTGATACCCATATTCATTTGTACTCCGAAGAATTTGACAGTGACAGAGAGTCTCTTATTCATAAGGCAATAAGGAATAATGTAAAAGCATTCTATCTTCCGAACATTGATTCAGAGAGTATTGAAAGAATGCATGAGCTTGAAAGCAAATATCCTGATCATTGTTTTTCGATGATGGGCTTGCATCCCTGCAGTGTAAAAGAAAATGTACAGGAGGAACTTGATCTGGTGGAGAAATGGCTGCGAACCCGATCCTATGTCGCTATTGGTGAGATAGGCATAGATCTATACTGGGATAAAACCTTTAAGGAGCAGCAAGTATACGCATTCAAAAAGCAAATAGAGTGGGCATTGGAATTCAACTACGGAATTGCCATTCATTGCAGAGATGCTTTTGATGAGGTGTATGACGTAATGAAAAGCTTTAGCACATTGCCGCGCGGTATTTTCCATTGTTTTAGCGGAACCTCAGAACAGGCGAAAAAGATCATTGATTTCGGGAATTATAAATTAGGGATCGGCGGCGTGCTTACATTTAAGAATAGTGGATTGGATAAGGTTGTGCAAGAGACCGATCTTAAGTATCTGGTCCTTGAAACGGATGCTCCTTATTTAGCACCTGTGCCTTTCAGAGGCAAACGTAATGAACCTGTGTATATATTGGAAGTGGCCCGTAAGCTTGCTCAGATCAAAGATGCAAGCTTAGCTGAGGTTGAAGAGATAACCCAGCAAAATGCGCAGTATATTTTCACTAAATAAAAAACCCCGCTTTTGCGGGGTTTTTTATTTTAGAATAGGGAGGTGATCCTATTTATTGATGACCACTTTCTTTACAGTTTTTTGTTGTCCATTGGTGATCTCAACAAAATACACACCATTAGAATGGTTACTCATGTCGATCTCAAACATCCTATTTGACACATTCTTTTCAATATTCTCTCCTAAAAGAGCGCCCATGTAATTGTATATTCTGAAGCGTAGATCTTGCTCTTGTTTTAGAGTTGTAACAATGCTAAATACACCGTTATTAGGATTTGGCATAAGCATCACATTTGCTTCAAGTTCATTCTGGTATTCTTCCAAACCTACTTTAGCTCTGCAGGTGATCTGAGGCATGATGGCCAGTTGAACATTCTTTTTTCTTTCCTTGAACAATTTATACCAAGTATCAGTAGCTGTTCTCACCCATGCAGATGAATCTGCTACAGGAGCATTGAACAATGAGTTAGAGAAAATTTGTGCTGAATCTGAAGGGCTAGTCCAAGGCATTTCTACACCAACCAAGAATCCTGTAGTAGGGAGTTGGATCGGAGGGTTGATATCAAATTTATATGGGATCACGATCTTACTGCTAAAGGTATAAGTTGGTGTACCGCACCATGGTACAAGATCCGTTGGTGATAGCATGGTAGACCATGTGCCCGTAGTTGACATGGTTACATTCGATAGCAAGGCAGGTTTTTGTCCGAGTAATGTAACCGGTCCGCCATTAAAGCTTCCACCCCAAACATTGCAATAAATGTTAGAGCTTGTGTTGTTTGCCTTGGTGCCATTTTTATTGAACAATACCAATACACCACTTAGCTGTGGTACTGGAGTGTTTGTATAACTGTTACCTGCAAAATATTGAGCAAATTCTTTGTCTTTGTAACAGTTGGTCCCTGTCAAGAATCCAGGGTTAGGAATTCCGCATCCAACAACAGAGCTACTGGAATTTACGCTATACACCATCAAGGTATCGGTATTCTTGATCTTTTTAAGTGTATCCAAACAAATTGGGTCCTTAGGACAAACGGTTGTATTGAATGTGTAAATGTATGAGCTTGTTGTAATGGAATTAGAAGCGATTAACTCCAGCGTATAAGTGCCTTGATTTGAAAGGTTGAATGAAGGCATTGCCGTGTAGTAACTAGGTAATACTGTAGCAGTATTAGGCGTAAGTACCCAGGTAAATGTAGGTGCAGGAACGCCTGTAGAAGTATTCACCGGAGTAAATGGCTGGCCCCAACAAGGTGCAGGGGATGTTAAGCTAAAGCTTGCAAATGCACCACCAGTAGGTGCAGTAATGGTTGGTGAACATAAACTATGTGTACCAAGTAAATAACGGAACGGACTTTGACTCATGGCAGTGTGCATGCGGATCACCTGTTCATTGGTGAACATATAACGGCAATTGTCTTCCGTGAAATCCATGATGTTCATGGTCATTTCGCCACCAGGAGCCGAACCTGCGCTACATGAATTGATTTTGAATGGAGTACTTGGGCATCCAAAATTAGGGCCGGTAGAAGGAGGGGTGTCAGAACAAAAATCTGTTCCGCAAGTAGCATCTCCATAAAGAGTTTTTACACCAAGCCAATGTCCAATTTCACGACATAATGTTTTTCCTTTGTCGTATCCTGTAATGGTTCCAGGGGTTACGCTTCCACCAACAGCACCTGTTACAACCCAAATACCATCAGTAGTTGCAGTACCAACTCCGTTCATTCCTAACAATGTGGTTCCGGCAGGATATGTAGCGTGTCCCATGATGCTAACGCTTGAGCTTTTTTCGCAAACAAAGATGTTCAGGTATTTTGTTGGATCCCAGATCACAGCTGGTTTTACCGTATTGGTCAAAAATGCAAGCAATGCTACATCAGAGGTAATGGTGTTTGTATTAGTGCCGAACATGGCTGCAGCATCTACGCGGTTGATACCTGGTTCGCCTAAAGCTAAATTCGTAGGGTCAACCAGTGCCAGGCAGAAATTGATCTGAGGATTTGCAACTGATTGAGAATACTGAGTGATACCGGTTGGGTTACTACCTACACCATTGAACACCTTGTTCATCTCATCTAGTTGAGATGCAATGCGTGCAGCAGAAATGTTCGGTGAAGTTCCCATGGCTTGTCCGGTATGCATTATGTGGAAAATAACTGGTATTGTAAAACTGGCCATATTTGTTTTGTTGGCCTGTTTCAATTCTTTGAACTTTTGTACCTCAGTGTTGAACCATTGGTCCCATTGTTGAGGCGCAGCTGGAGTTCCAGATAACTTGTTTAGTGGTGCTGCCGAGTTTTGCGTTTGGGCAAACGATTGAACAGTAAGCAAAACAGCCGTAGAAAATGCAAGTATAGATTTAGTCATACCTAAGAATTTTATATTCCTTAAAAGTAATTAAAAAAAAGCTAAAATGGTTTTTGGGTTATTAAAATATTAACAATTAAGGCTGAAAAGGCCTTTCTGTTGAGTGAAATAAGTTTGGTATGCTATAAACTGAGCATGTCCTTGATCTTTACGGCTTGTCTGCGTGAGATCTCTACTTCCTTTCCATCCTTCAATTTTACCATTAAGCCCCCATTGAACCAGGTCTCAACACTGGCAATGTATTTTAAATTGATGATGTGTTTTCGACTGGCTCTGAAGAACTGTTTTTCGTTCAGTCTTGTTTCCAAATTATTTAAACTTCGTAAGATCAGTGGTCTGTTCGTGTCAAAATACACACGTACATAATTTCCTTCAGATTCAAACAATCGAATGTCACCAAGTTTAACGAACCAGCATTTTTCACCGTCCTTAATAAATACCAATTCGTTTTCATCAAGAGGTCCGGTATTATCACCTTTTACTGAGCTTTCTTTTTCAGCAAGTTTTTTAAGTGTTTCCGACAGGCGTTGAGGTTGTACCGGTTTAAGAAGATAGTCAAATGCGTTCAATTCAAATGCTTTTATGGCATGTTCGTCATAGGCGGTCACAACCACCACATCCGGAAGGGCACTGATCTCTTCAACGAGTTCCAATCCGCTTTTCCCGGGCATATTGATGTCTAAGAATACCACATCCGGTTTTAAACTGTCAATTTTTTCTTTTGCTTCCTGCGCATTGGCACATTCAGCGATCACCTCAATTTCTTTATGTGCAGCCAGTAAACTTTTCAACTCGTTTCTGGCCAGGCGTTCATCATCTACGATTATTGCTTTCATAGGATCAATTGTAATTTTTAATTGGTATTTTAATAGAGGTTACTACTGTATTGTTGGTTTGGTCTTCTTTGATTTCTATACTGGCACCCTTGCCATACATTAATTGCAATCGTTGCAGTGAATTCACAAAACCCACTCCTGTAGCGGTTTTTTCGTTGTTAAGTTTGCCTGTATTAGTGATGGTGATGTTTAGAATTGTATCGTGTACCTTGGCACTTAAATGAATGTTACCGCCGTTAGGGAGCTTAGATATCCCATGCTTGATGGCATTCTCAACCTGTCCTTGAATGATCAAAGGGGGCACTTTCAAATGCAATGTTTCTTTGTCTACCTGTAAGTTGAAATTCAATCTTTCTTCGTAACGTATTTTCTCAAGATCCAGGTAATCTTTTACCAGGAGGATCTCTTCTTCAATAGAGATCTCCTTGTTTTTGTTCATCAATAAACTGTTCCGCAGAATATTGGAAAGTTGGGTCACAGCTTTCTTTGCCTTTTGCGGATCTTCATCTATCAATGCCCTGATGCTGTTCATGCTGTTGAACATGAAATGCGGATTTAATTGTGCTTTTAAGCTATTGAGTTCACTTTCCTTTCCGGCAGCTTCTAACCTCAGGTTATTGATCTCCGCTTTTTTGTAATTCACAAAATATTTGTATCCAAAATAGATGGTATTCCAAACAAAGAATACTACCGAAAAATTAATGATGCTGGAAATGATGTTAACAAAATTGAGCTCGCTTGCATTGAATTTAAACAAGCCTGAAAGGAGTGTTAATATGAAGAATATCAGAATTGCTTTGATCAAACTGCCAAGAAGAATGATGACCACCTGGTAATAAAGTTTAAGCTTTATGGCATTGTACTTGTGGATCAAAAATCTGTAGGCATGCGTGATCATTATGACCGAAGGCAACATGAAAAAATAAAGGAGGTAATCTTTGTAGGTTGTTTGAGAGGTAAGTCCGAAAAAGAGTAGGTTAATGAGGATATAAAACAACCAGCCACCAACCTGGCATAACCAATATATTTTTAACTGCTGACTCAATCTAATCCCGAAGATACTGAGTATATTATCAAGTTAAAATATTTTTTACGAATGGTAAAAATAACATCCTAAAGCCGATCATAGCCTTATGGAATGTGCATGAACTTGTGCGTTTGCTATGAAATACTCCACTTCGTGTTTGTCTTTACAAAATCAATGATCTGTGGGAGCAATTGTTCAGATTTGCTCCATTCGGGCTGAAGGTATAGCAGGCATGCCGGATTAACCTTCGTTGCCAGTTCCTCGGCCCATTTAAGATCGTGTTGATTGTAAACAATCACCTTTAATTCATGAGCTTGTTTGAAATTCTCTTCCAGTGGCAACATGGTTTTCTTCGGAGATAAGCATATCCAATCCAGTTCACCTGACATAGGATATGAACCCGATGTCTCAATAAAGGTCATGATGTGATTAGATTTCAGTTCTTTGGTTAGATATCCAAGGTTGTAGATCAGGGGCTCACCACCTGTGATCACTACAGAGTCGGCTTTTATTTCTATCACACGTTTAACAACTTCATCGGTGTCAACCAAAGGGTGGAGGTTGGCATTCCAGCTTTCCTTCACATCGCACCAATGGCACCCCACATCACATCCACCAATTCGAATGAAATAAGCGGCTTTACCTGTATTGTATCCTTCTCCTTGGATGGAGTAGAATTCCTCCATGACAGGAAGTTTTTTTCCTTCGGCAACGGCCTGCTCATCTCCAGCAGAAAGGTTATGTAGTTTATAAGACAATTGGCTCAAATTTACGCAATTAAATAACAGTAAACGGCACTAATTTAATTCGTAAATTTGGGACCTCAGAAAGCCTATGAATATTGGAATTGTTTGTTACCCAACTTATGGAGGTAGTGGAGTAGTTGCCACCGAATTAGGAATTGCTCTTGCAAAGAAAGGTCATAAGGTTCATTTTATAAGTTATTCGCAGCCATTCCGATTAAATCAATTCAATGAGAATTTGTTCTACCATGAAGTGAGTGTGAATGACTATCCCCTGTTTGAATATCAGCCTTATGAAAGTGTACTGGCAAGTAAGATCGTAGATGTGGCAATATACGAAAGATTGGATGTGCTTCATGTGCATTATGCCATCCCGCATGCCTCGGTTGCCTATATGGCTCAGCAGATTTTAAAATCAAAGAGAATTGCGCTTCCTTACATAACTACATTACAAGGAACAGATATTACTTTGGTTGGCAGAGATCCGTCCTTTGAGCCCGTGATCCGTTTTTCATTGAATAAAAGCAATGCCATCACATCTGAAAGCCTGATGAAGGAGACCTTAAAAACATTTAAGATCGATAACAAGATAGAGGTTATTCCAAACTTCATTAATCTTGAAGAATATCAAACTCCGCATACCAATTGCTCAAAAAAGCACTATGCACCCAAAGGAGAAAAGATCCTTGTTCACGTGAGTAATTTCAGAAAAGTGAAAAGGGTTGAGGATGTAATGACCGTATTTTTGAAAGTTCGTGAAAAGATCAGTTGCAAATTGATACTTGTAGGGGATGGAACTGAACGTCCGGCCATTGAGAAGATGAGCAGAGATAGCAAATATCATCAGGATGTGTATAGTTTAGGCCGAATTCCAAATCCCATGGATGTACTTTGCATTGGGGATCTTTTTTTATTGCCAAGCGAAACGGAAAGCTTTGGTTTGGCTGCCCTTGAGGCAATGGCCATGAAAATGCCTGTAATAAGCACCAATGCTGGCGGATTACCTGAAGTGAATGTGAACGGTAAGACCGGATTTACAAGTGAAGTAGGAGATACACAACAAATGGCGGAAAATGCCGTTAAATTATTGAGCGACGAAACTCTTTTAGCCACATTTAAAAAACATGCCTATCAGCAAGCCTCTAAGTTCGATGTGAATAAGATCTTGCCGATGTATGAAAAACTATATGAGCGAGTGGTGAAGAAATAGAAAGCTCACTCTAATGAAAAAGAAAGTTTTTTTTCTTTGGGCAATGATCCTTGCGGTTGCCTCACCGTCTTGTAAAAAAGACAAGGCTTCAGATGACCCTTCAAAACCGATCAAGGAGGTAAGGATAACAACAGAACAAAGAGCCTATGGGCATTTCCTCAATGGATCCTATTGGATCTATATAGACACGATCACTAATTCACTGGATAGTTTTTACGTTGCGCGCCAGCAGGTGAATTATACTGAGCGATTGATCAATGATACCTTGTTCAGGTTTGAATCCATCCATACCTTTCTTGCCGGATCTACGCACTCAATGATCATTGGCATGGTATCAGATCCTGTGATGTATCCGAACCCGGAGTCCGTTATTTTCTTAACCTATTCGAAATATACGACGGGGCCATCTGTGTTACACAGCACTAATTCGTATAGCATTGGAAACGCAAGTATTTCCAATTCGATCTATAGTGATTCTGTTGATGTACAAAACAAATGGTATAAACACATTCGCACCTCCTATTTTTCACACGCGATAGTTTCTCCTAATGAACTGGCCACAGGAATTGCCCAATGGCAGAAGAATGGAGGATTGATAAAATTGAAAAGTGTATATAATGGATCAGAGAAGAATCTTCAATTGATCAGACGATCAATTCTTCAATAAGTTATAATTCTCCCAACGCGATCAAGAATTTTTCGATCTTCAGTTTAGCTTCTTTGGCTCCGCAAAGGTAATTGTTGAATAGAACGGAGAATGCAAGTTCTTTACCGGTTTTTGTGGTGATGTAACCGGTGCATCCTCTTGCTTTATTGATGTAGACTGTTTTTGCTTTCATCTTGTTTTCAATGAAGGTCCCTTTTCCTATATTGGTCATGCTGCCTTGCTTTCCGGCCACAGGCAATGAATTCATAAAAGCCTTATTGATGAAATTATCGGCATACACTTTTGCCAAGAGATTCCCTTGAAAAGCAGTTGTTACCAGATTCGATCTTGCAAGCCCGCTACCATCGGTCATGTATAATTCATTTATATCAATTCCTTGTGATTGAAAGTGTTTACGTATTGTTTCAATGCCATTACTCATGTTGCCATTTCCTAAGGCACGCAGTAATGATTCAGCAAATAAGTTATTGCTGGTAATATTAGTGACCTGTACGATCTTTTCCATGCTTGGAGAATAATGAGTATGGATAGTGGTTAACTTGATTGTCGTATCTCTTTTCTCGTAATTGGAAAGTGTATTCAGCAAATTGAATTTTATCCCATTTTTGATCAAGGCTTTGCCTAACTGTTCTGCACAAAGCAAGGCAGGATCAGGGTTTGCGGCTTCCACCTCAAAGCCAGTTCTGTTCGGTGGTATTTTGCCTGCGATATATTTCTCATAACCAAAGGGGTCGCCATAAACGAATGCTTCATCTTCAGTGCCTTTTGCGATCACTTTATTCTTTATTTTCACCCTGTTGTTAAGTGATTCAGGAAGAATGTTAACAAGGTCAACACTGCTTCCGGTCTCTTTGCTGTTAAAGATCACCTTGAATTTATTATCCATATATGACAAGCCGCAAGGTACTGCACCAAAATAATTATTGATGTCAGCCCAAATCCAATTGCCCGGTACAGCGTGTTCCCAACAGGAGGCATCTCCAATGATCTTTCCTTTAATTTCATTGATACCTGCAAGTTTTAATTGTTTGGCCCATTTTTCTGAAACCGAATTGGAATCCTGCTTATAGAAACTTTCTGATTGTAGTGTTGGATCACCGCTTCCTATGATGTATAGGTCGCCATCTAAAACTCCGGTAGTTTTGTTCAGGTTTCCTGTATAGGCCAACTTGGTTTGAAACT
>DAISHL010000042.1:0-10469 GCA_036822555.1 Bacteroidota bacterium
TAATTGTAGCTTCGGTTTAAATATTAGGTAAATTAAAGGACATTCAAAATTTTTAAAACTGATCATGAAAAGCCTTCATAGTGAAGGCTTTTTTTATTCGCTAATTAGCAATAAATTTAAAATGAATTTAAGCTACATGAGCAAATCAGAAAATTTTATTACGCAGATACAGGAAGGCTATACCACTAAAGGAGAATTCATCGTATTGGGGGCTGCCATGTTAGATGGGCAACCCCAAAGTAATGCGCATGTGAAGATCCCACTCAAGACCCTGAATCGTCACGGACTCATTGCCGGTGCCACCGGAACCGGTAAAACAGTAACGCTTCAGTTAATTGCAGAGAACATGTGTGCTGCCGGCATACCTGTTCTATTGATGGACCTGAAAGGAGATCTGAGCGGACTGGCCAAACCAGGCACTGTGAATGAGAAGATCAATGAACGCCACCAACACGTAGGAATTCCATATGAGCCTCAGGGTACATCTGTTGAATTTCTGACATTAAGTAAAGAAGCGGGCGCAAAGTTACGCGCTACGGTTTCAGAATTTGGCCCCGTATTGTTCTCCAAGATCCTGGACCTGAATGATACACAAAGCGGTGTTGTTGCCATTTTGTTTAAATATGCTGATGACAAGAAACTACCCTTACTTGACCTGAAAGATTTTAAAGCGTTGCTTAATTACATTGCTAATGAAGGCAAGCCTGAGATACAAAAGAATTACGGCAATGTAACACCAGCTACAACATCTACTATTTTAAGAAAGATCATAGAACTTGAAAGCCAGGGGGCCGAGCAATTTTTTGGCGAGAAAAGTTTTGAGGTGCAAGACCTGTTGCGCACAGATGATAAGGGCAGAGGAGTGGCCTCTGTGATCAGGCTGACTGACATTCAGGACAAACCAAAACTCTTCTCTACATTTATGTTGTGTTTGCTGGCAGAGATCTATGGTTCTTTTGAAGAGGCGGGTGATCTTGATAAACCTAAATTATGCATCTTTATTGATGAAGCACATCTGATATTTAACGAAGCCTCAAAAGCTTTGTTGGATCAGATAGAGAGCATCATTAAACTAATACGCTCTAAAGGCGTTGGTGTGTTTTTCTGCACACAAAATCCTTACGACATACCTGATGCTGTTCTCTCTCAGCTTGGATTAAAAGTGCAACACGCGCTTAGAGCCTTCACTGAGAAGGACAGAAAAGCGATCAAAAAAACAGCAGAGAATTATCCGATCACTGAGTTTTATAAAACTGACGAATTACATACAAGTCTAGGTATCGGTAAGGAACTGATCACGGCATTGAACGAGAAGGGAAACCCCACACCATAAGCTGCGGTGCAATTAAAGGCACCCGCAAGCAGAATAGGCATACTTTCGCCGCAAGAGATCACAGAGGTGACCAATCAAAGTGCGCTAGTTTCAAAATATAACCAAAGCATTGATCGCGAAAGCGCATACGAAATATTGAACGAGAAATTAAGCGAGGCTGCCGGCGAAGAAGTTGAAGAAGAAAAACCGAAGAAGACTTCAAAACCAGAAAAAGAAGAGAAATCCATTATTGAAAAAATGAGCGAGAACACCATGGTTCGCCAGGTTGGAAGAACGGTGGTAAGAGAGGTAGCGCGCGGACTCCTTGGAGTGCTTGGTTTAGGAGGCACATCAAAGCGTAAGAAAAAATCAGGGTGGTTTTAAATTATTAAGAATATGAGTACAGATCAGTTCAGAATTAAATCGATAGAAGAATACGAACAAGCGTATAAGCAAAGCATTGATCATCCTGAAAAATTCTGGAACGACATTGCAGAACAATTTGTTTGGAAAAAGAAATGGGACAAAACATTGCTTTGGTCCTTTACCGATTATGATGTGAAATGGTTTGATGGCGCTCAGCTGAATATTACAGAGAATTGTATTGACAGGCATTTACCAAAAAAGGCAAACGATGTTGCTTTTGTTTGGGAGAGTAATTTTGAGGATAAGCCCAACCGAGCAGTAACGTATCAGCAATTGCACGATGAGGTTTGCAGAGTAGCGAACACATTGAAAAAACTGGGAGTGAAGAAGGGCGACCGGGCGTGCATTTATTTACCTATGATCCCAGAAGCGGTATTTTCGATGCTGGCTTGTGCGCGCATAGGTGCAATTCATTCAGTTGTTTTTGCAGGGTTTTCAGCTTCCTCTCTGGCAGGAAGGATTCAGGACAGTGATTGTAAAGTGGTGATAACCTCCGATGGAGCTTACCGGGGAGAAAAAGCCATTCACCTGAAAGCTGTGGTAGACGAGGCTCTGGAAACATGCGCCTCTGTTACATCGGTTCTTGTATATGAACACACCGGCATGGATATTAAGTTCAATCAGTCACGCGATGTTTGGTGGAGCAAATCTGTTCCACTCGAAGAACCTGTTTGCAAGGCAGAAACAATGAACAGTGAAGACAAGCTGTTTATTTTATATACATCCGGCTCAACCGGCAAACCAAAAGGTGTAGTGCACACATGTGGTGGATACATGGTGTATACTGCATATACCTTCGCGAATGTCTTTCAGTACGATCAGGGGGATGTATACTGGTGTACAGCCGATGTGGGTTGGATCACAGGACATTCTTATATCACCTATGGCCCATTACTGGCAGGCGCTACATCGGTAATTTTTGAAGGCGTGCCCACCTATCCTGATGCAGGAAGGTTTTGGAAGATCATTGATAAACACAAGGTGACACATTTTTACACGGCGCCTACAGCTATTCGTGCTTTGGAGGCCCTTGGCACAAAATGGATAGAGCCTTATTCATTAAGTTCATTGAAAGTATTGGGAAGTGTTGGCGAACCAATTAATGAAGAGGCCTGGCATTGGTACAACGACAACGTTGGGAAAAAGAAATGCCCTATTGTTGACACCTGGTGGCAAACAGAGACCGGAGGCATTCTTATCTCTCCATTAGCAGGCATTACTAAAACAAAACCAAGTTATGCAACATTGCCATTGCCCGGAGTGCAGCCTGTATTAGTGGATGATAAAGGCGCAGAGATCACAGGAAACAATGTTGAAGGCAATTTATGCATCAAGTTTCCTTGGCCATCCATTATCAGAACCACGTATGGCGACCACGACCGTTGCAAGCAAACGTATTTTTCAACCTATCACAACCTCTATTTCACAGGGGATGGATGCAAACGTGATGAAAATGGATACTACAGGATCACTGGTCGCGTTGATGATGTGATCAATGTAAGTGGACATCGCATAGGAACAGCAGAAGTAGAAAGCGCGATAAACATGCACGCCGACGTTGTGGAAAGTGCGGTGGTTGGTTATCCTCACGACATCAAAGGACAGGGGATCTACGCCTATGTGATCGCTCCTTCAACAAGCAAGGATCATGAGATACTTCGAAAGGAAATTATTGCTGAGGTAAACAAGGTGATCGGCCCCATTGCGAAACCTGATAAAATACAGATCGTAAGCGGACTACCTAAAACACGCAGCGGAAAGATCATGCGTCGCATTTTGCGAAAAGTTGCCGAAGGAGATGTGAGCAATCTTGGAGACATAAGTACGCTTTTAGATCCAAATGTAGTTGAGGAGATTAAGAAAGGAAGGGTCTCTTAAAAGAGACGCATTAAACTCTAATGCCAATAATGGTTACATCATCGATCTGATCAAGATCTCCAACCCATTCCGAAAAAGTCTTCTCAAGGAGCAGTTGTTGTTCACTCATTGGTAGATGACAGATCTGTTGCAACAGTTCTTTTAGTCTTTTCGACATGAATTTTTTTCCTGCAGGTCCTCCAAACTGATCCGGGAATCCGTCTGTAAGCGTATACACTACATCCCCCTTTTTAAGAGCAATTTCGTGTTGTGTGAAAGGAATATTCTGTTTGTCGTGTTTGCCCACAGGCATTTTGTTTGAGTTGAGCTCGAGTAGTTCGTGGGCTGAGTCTGTCTTAGGCACATGCATATCGGACTCTTAGGCATGCTCACTGTGCGCTTTGGAACGCATGATCCAAAAAGGATTGTGGGCAGCAGCTATCTGAAGTTTTGTTTTGTCTTTGTTGAACGAAAGCAAGGAACAATCCATACCGTCTTTACCACCTTCAGGGCTACCATCTTTTTTTAAACGCTCAATAATAATGTTACGTGTTGCATTCAAAATGTCTGATGGTTCGGTATGTGATTCAATGGCTTTTTCAAGAGAAGTGATGTTCAACAAACTCATAATTGCTCCGGGCACACCATGTCCAGTAGAGTCTGCCGTTGCAAGTGCGAAACAACCATTGTTCAAAGTTGCGCTCCAGTAAAAATCTCCGCTTACAACATCTTTAGGTTTAAATAGGATGAAGTAATTATCGCCTTCTGTTGGTGCTATTGTAGTGCCGGTAATCGTTGTGATACCTTGATCGGTGTCAGTTCGAGTAGATGTGCCGTATCTTTGCACATCGTATCGAGAACTTACATTCAAATGCTCATCCAAATGTTGTTTGGTTGCAAGAAAACTTCTTTGGATACGTTCCGCATAATTGATGCTGTCTGTGATCTCTTTATGTTTTTCTTCAATGAGATGTTTTTGTTGTTCAACGATCTTTTTTTCCTGTATAACTTCCGCTGTTCTTGTCTCAACCGTTTGTTCAAGTTTTTGTTGTCTTTGTTTCAAAGCTCTTTCGCGCCATTTGATGTAAAGTACTACAGAGGCAATAATGATCAGCACCACAAGGGATCTGAACCACCACATTTGCCACCAAGGCGGACGAATTGTAAAGTCATACTTGAATTCCCTGCTCCAATATCCGTCACCATTGATGGCTTTAACCTTAAATGAATAATTCCCCGGCGCTAAGTTTCCATAGGACACTTCTGTTCTGTTATTAAGCGCACTCCAGTTCTTATCGTTACCTTCCAGTATGAATTGATATCTTACTTTTTTTGGCTGTTTCATGGTGATGCCAATAAAATTAAAAGTGAGATAGTTGTTATTGTAGTCCAAACTTAAGTTCTCCGGCAGATCATACCAATGGCCTGTTCCGCTAAACGACAACTTATCTACTTTTATGCCATTGCCCAGTGTAAGAACACTGTCCCTGGTTTGTTCAAGTGCCGACCAAGCGATCTCTTCATTGAAAAGTGAGATGCCAGTCAACTGTATGTTTGGTCCCAAAGTATCCTTTACATCCAATACTGATGGACGATACACACTAAGCCTGTCGTTTGCACCAATCCAAATATTTCCTGCGTTGCCTTCCAACATTGTTTTACCGCCAAAAACACCTATACCCAAATACCCATCGGTATATTCATAGGTTTTAAAAATTACCTGTTCGTTTTTCTTGAGTTCTTCTTTGTCCTTCTTTGATAATAAAGACAATACATTTTTTTCGATCTTGCTAATTCCAAAGCGGGTTCCAAACCATAAATTGCCAGCTTTGTCTTCGAGCATAGACATGACCACATTGTTGCTTAGGCCATCTTTTTCTGTGAAATGAGAGAATGTTTTTCCATTATATCTTGATACACCGCCACCACTAGTTCCGAACCACAGGTAACCCTCTCTGTCCTCAAGAATGCACATGACCACATTGTTGCTTAACCCATCTTTTACGGTAAGGCGTTCAAATGATCTGCCATTGTAACGCAAAACCCCACCGCCATCTGTGGCACACCAGATAACACCATTTTTGTCTTCAAGGATGCATAAGATGTTGTGCTTACTTAAACCACTTTTATCTATAAAATGTGTGAAACTTCTGCCATTGTAACGTGTTAGGCCCCCGCTGCCATTGCTGAACCAAATATTTCCCGATCGGGCTTCAAGTATATTCAGCACAACATTGCTGATTAACCCATCCTTCTCTGTAAAATGCGTAAAAGTTTTTCCATCAAAACAATTGATGCCATTATCTGTGCCGATCCACATATTGGATGACCTGTCAATTAAAATGGCTCTGATCAAATTATTGCTTAAGCCTTCGCTTTGTGTATAGTTACTAAAGTTTTTTCCATCGTACTTTAATAATCCTCCACCATTGGTTCCAAACCATGTCACATTTTCTTCCGCAGTAAAGTTCTTATTATTTGAGATTGCCAACACGGCGTGGCTGCTTAGCCCTTCCCTTTCAGAGAAATGCGTAAAAGTTTTTCCATCATAACGCAATACGCCACCACCGCCTGTACCTAACCATAGGTTTCCCGATCTGTCTTCGAGGGCCGACCAAACAATATTATTGCTTAAACCATCTTTTTCAGTGTAATGCGTAAACTCTTTACCGTTGAAGAAGATCAAGCCTCCTCCGCCTGTACAAAACCATAACCCGGTTGATTCGGAAGCTGTTTTGTCTTCTAAAATTGACCATACCGGATTGTTGTTAAACCCTTCCGTTTCGCTATAGTTCACAATAGTTTTAACGGCTTTACCGTTCACCTTCATTAGATCATCCTGATGCTGTGCCGAAGATTTATCACCGCGCTCTATTGCTTCAACACGGTTGCCGTCGTAACGTGAGATCCCTCTGCCGGTGCCAAACCAAAGGTTCCCCAAACGATCTTCATAAATTGATAATACAAACCCATTACTTAATCCATCACTCTGTTTAAGTTGCGTAAAGGTTTTTCCATTAAAGCAACACGCTCCTGATCCGGTGCCAAACCAAAGCTTGCCATAGCGATCTTCTTGTATGGATAGCACCACGTTATCATTTAATCCTTGTTTTGTGGTGTAGTGTGTAAACGTGTTCCCTTTTAAACAAGAAACACCGCCACCTTCAGTTCCGAACCACATGTTGCCCACTTTGTCTTGCAGTATGGCCCAAACGACATTGTTGCTGAGTCCATCTTCTTCTGTATAATTAGTGAATGTTTTTCCATCAAATCGTGAGATACCACCTCCGTTGCTGCCGATCCATATATTTCCGTAAGAGTCTTCATACATGCACAGAATGACGTTATGACAAAGACCTTCTTTTTCTGTATAATGCGTGAATGTTTTTCCATCGAAGCGACAGGCTCCACCATAAGTACCAAACCACAGATTTCCCAACCGATCTTGCAACAAGCTTCTTACATTACCGTGTTTTAAGCCTTGTAGTTTATTGAAGTTGCTGAAGTTCGCTGGATTCTGATCTTTGTTAGCCATGTCCTTGGCAATGGTCCTTTCTGTAATGCCCGCGCGTATCGGTCTGCCAATAGTTGCAATTGTTTTAGGAGGCAAGAACGAATCAACACCGGGAGTTGCTGTGCGAAGAGCACCTACGATAAATGTTTTTGGTTTGCCGGCCGCATGAACGTTTACATTCGCGGGGATCAGTTTTGGCTCTTTAGCCTTGATCCGTTGCAGTTTCTCTTTATTGATGGTTATGGTTCTGTAGGCAGAAAACCCCGATCTTGAACCTGAAGGATCTTTGATCTCACTCTTATTTGTATCATTCAATTCATTTTTCTTTCTCTCTTCATGTGTACATGAAAACAAGATCAGAAAGAGGAATATGGTGAGAAATCGTAGCATTATCAATGGGATGAAATAGAACTATTTTATTTGCAGAATATCTTGCATCAGAGTTTTTCAGATGGTTACATTACCTTAACGCCGCTCCCTTTTGGCTGTACCATGAAATTATCTCAACAACCAATCTTCCTGAAGTTACTGCCGGATCAGACTCCGCGAGTTGCTTAGCCTCCTCCATGGTTTTTACGTTGTAAACACATATTCCCCTGATGGCGTTGTCTGACATGATGGGCCCCGCGAGATCCATTTTACCTTCATTATACATTTTAGTAAGATGCGCCATATGACCTTTTTGTATCTCAGCTGCTGAGGCAGAGTCCTGGTCGCGTTTTGGACCTTTTTTAAGGAACACCAGATAATAGGTCTTCATTTCTTCTTTGTCTAAAGAGGCAGACTTTTTTTGTGCGGTTTTTTTATTTGCATTGTTTTGTCCTACCGCCCAGGCAGAAGCACACATAAGTATGGCCGCTAAAAAATATTTTCTCATTTCTTTTTCTTTGATTTATTATCATTCCAGGTCTTGTAAACATCTTGCTGTTTTGGTTTATACGCCGGTTGTCGTCTCAATGGTTCACAAGGTTTAAGACTGTCATAACAATCTTTCGGCAACTGCTGATAAAGCTTCGTGCCTTCTGTTTTCCAACTGATCATTTCATCACTTACATCTTTGATCACTTTGGCAGGATTGCCCACAACAACTTTACGATTTTCTATCACGGTATCTGCAGGCACAAAACACAGGGCGCCAACAACACATTCATCTCCGATCACACAATTATCCATTACCACGCTGTTCATGCCAATCAAACTGTTCCTCCCGATGGTTCCGCCATGTATAATGGCACCATGGCCAATATGAGCGCCCTCCTTGAGAGTAACGGTTGTTCCCGGAAACATATGAATAGTGCAATTTTCCTGAACATTGCATCCATCCTCGATGATGATCTCTCCCCAATCTCCCCTGATAGCTGCGCCCGGACCAACATATACGTCTTTGCCAATTGTAACATTACCGGTAACGGTAGCATTAGGATGAATGAACGCGCTTTTATGGATCACGGGTTTATACCCATTGAATTCAAATATGTTCGCCATATAATTTTTGCTTTAAAGATAGAGTAAATTGACTAAAATAGCCTTCATAATTAACATCTGAGTAAAATAATTAGTATCTTGAATCATGATTAAATACGTATTGTTCGCCTTTGCGTTGATCCGTTTTTCTTTTGCACAAGAGAACTTCATTCCGGTTACTGAGAACCTGATCGCAGAAAATATACCGTCATTATCCAAAGAATACATCAAAGAGGTGAGAGCATATACGGAGGCTCGTGCTGCAAGTTTTATTGAATGGCATCCAACCAAGAAAGAGATGCTGATCTCAACCCGATTTGGCAACAGCTCACAACTACATTCGCTTGCTTTTGCAAAAGCTGCACGTAAACAGCTCACATTTTATGATGATCCGGTGACATGGGCCACCTACGACCCCAAAGGGAACTATCTTTTATTTCTTAAAGATGATGGTGGGAATGAGTTTACACACATTTATAAATACGATCTGAGTTCAAAAAGAACAGTGGCTTTAACCAGCGGCGAAAAAGTTCAGAATGGCAGCATTGTATGGAGCAAGAAAGGAGAACGCATTGCCTTTACCTCTACCAAAAGAAACAAGAAAGACAGGGATGTATATGTAATGAATCCTTTGGACAGCTCCAGTGTTAAATTGGTGATGACCAACAAGGGCGGAGGCTGGAATGTGGCAGACTGGGATAAGACAGACACTAAACTCCTGATCGATGAGCGCAGATCAATCAGCGAGACCATGATCCATATTCTTGATATGGAAAATGGAGAGACCAAAAAGGTGTTGCCTGAAAAAGATGAACATACCGTTTATAACGCAGTGGCCTTTCACCCAACCAAGAATGGGATCTATCTTTTGACCAACAAAGACCATGAGTTTTTAAGATTGGCGTATTATGACCTTGATACCAAAAAACTCAGTATACTTTCTGGCAATATTCCATGGGATGTTGAAAGGGCGAAACTCTCTAAAGACGGAACGCAGATGCTTTTTATTACGAACGAGAACGGCCTCTCTAAAATGTACCTGTTGCAAACAAGCACTAATGCTGTCAGCCAATTGAGCAATATTCCTATGGGCGTTATTTCAGGGGCTGATTGGCAAGACAAGACCAATACAATAGGATTTTCTCTGACAACATATAGCGCATCATCAGATGCTTTTGCCTATGATGTTAAAACAAAACAACTGGTGGCGTGGACCGAGAGTGAATTGGGTGGTATGGAGGTATCGCAATTAGAGCCACCATTGTTAGTGAAATGGAAATCTTTTGACGGATTAGAGATCTCGGTGTACTTATATAAAGCGGCTAAAAAATTCACGGGCAAACGACCCGTGATCATAAGTATTCATGGAGGACCGGAATCTCAGTCAAAACCAAACTTTTTAGGAAGAATGAATTATTACCTGAATGAATTGGGCATTTCAATTCTATTTCCAAATGTGAGAGGTTCAACAGGGTATGGTAAAACGTTTGTGGATTCAGACAACGGCTATAAACGTGAGAATCCGGTTAAGGATATAGGGGCGCTGTTTGATTGGATAAAGCAACAACCTGATCTTGACGATCAGCGCATAATGGTTACGGGAGGCAGTTATGGTGGCTTTATGTCACTTGCGGTTTCTTATATGTATTCAGATAAAATTCGGTGTGCAATTGATGTTGTTGGTATATCTAATTTCAACACATTCATGAAAAACACAGAATCATACCGCAGGGATCTCAGGCGTGTTGAATACGGTGATGAGCGTGATACAGCCATGTATGCGTTTTTAGAGAAGATCTCGCCAACGAATCATGTGAACGAGATCAAAAAGCCATTGTTTAATGTTCAGGGAGGGAATGATCCAAGGGTGACGTATACCGAAGCGGAACTAATGAA
>DAISHL010000043.1:0-9985 GCA_036822555.1 Bacteroidota bacterium
ATAATTCACCTTGGCACGCTGCGCCAATATTGGCAACAGGTGGTCAATTCACGAATTTTGAGGACGATGCCAGAAAATTCCTTGCCAGCGAACCTGTAATGGAACATTGTTCTGCCATTGCCATGGTTACTCAGACCTTAGGAGGCCGTATTGCCGCAAATTTCTATATCAAATTTAACAAACCCTCCAAACCTACAAGGTTCTTCTCAAGCGAATCAGAGGCAATCCAATGGCTTCAGAGCTTTGAAACAATTTCTAAAACGCCGAAACCTTAACAAAGCGGCGCCTTGCTGTTACTCCATCGGAAGTTTTTACTTCGAGTACATAAACCCCATCTTTTAAAGACCAAATATTCAATAGATAATACCCCTCCCCTTTCTGGTTCTCATTACAATCTGCAAATACTCTATTTCCTGTCAACGTATATATATTTAACTCTGCTTTATCTGCAATTTCAATGTTCAACCAACGGTTTGCCGGATTAGGATAGATCTTCATCTCAGATAATGAACCGTGTTCAGAGATACCCGAGGGGTTAGTTACTGTTAGGTAAACAACATTTGATGAGTCGATGCAGTTACCTGCGCTTACCATGCAGCGGTATTGTTGCCCATTGTTCAACACATTAAGACTAGACACCGTTAACACACTTGAAGTTGCACCGGCATACTGCCCGCCATTGGTCACTGGAGTGTAACCCGACACTGTGCTCAATTGCCATTGGTAGTTTGCATTGCTATAGGTGGACACGGCAGTAAATGAGGCAGACCCCCCACTGTTTTCACCTGACTTGAAGGTTGCATTGATATCAACGAACCACAACTGTTATAAAGATTCAATATCTCTTGTGCTGTAAGAGCTCTGTTCCAGAAACCAATATCATCCAATTTGCCTTGCAAATATCCTCCATTGGCATCAGTATATGGTGCTATGCCATTGGCATTAGGCATTACTCCAAATACAAGATCCTTTCCTGCCACAATGGTTGAGTAAGTAAATGCGGTATTAGTGAGGGTGATCACACCTTCAATATAAACAGACATGGTTGAACCACTCACCGTCACAGCATAATGATGCCATGCATTCACAGGTGCAACGGTATAGGTATGCTCAATATGATTGCTCAGATAATGTGCCTGGCAATGGTATCCGCCATTCCCCATGATGTTTAGTCCCATTAGAAAGGATGTGCCATATCCCAAAAAGCCTCCTCCGCCATATCCTAAAAGCAATGGCCTGTTTGTTACTGTTGGCACATTGAACCACATGGCAACCGTTCTGTCACCTGTAGGAAAGTTATCGGATGGCACGCGAATATAATCTCCCGTATTTCCTGCAAAGTCATAGCATTTATTTGACTGGTTAAATCTGTCGGTGCCTATAACCACGCCCGTTCCGGTGTATGTTGCATGATTGCCATTGCCACTGGAGTCCATTGCATTCCCGCTGAAAGCATACCAGGCTACAAGACTAGTTGTAGGAACATACGATGGTACATTTTGTGCTTTTCCGGCAAGCAGAAAGGCCAAAAAAATGATGGAATATAATTGCTTACTAAACATAAAACTTTTTGCTCAAAGTTAAAATGTTACAATCCTGTTTGACATGACATATAGCATGACGATACTTGATTAATATCAATAAATTCTAATAATATTCGTCAAATTTCAACTTCAAGTTATTTGAGAATTCCTATTTTTATGCGACGAATAATAACATGAGCGATTTTTCAAAACACAAATTTGGCACCAAGGCTATTCATGCCGGAGCCGATCCTGATCCATCAACTGGCGCTATCATGACGCCGATCTTTCAAACCTCTACTTATGTGCAGCAATCGCCGGGAGTGAACAAAGGCTATGGCTACGCACGTGGTAAAAACCCTACCCGTGAGGCATTGCAAAAGAACATTGCTGCCCTTGAGAATGGCAAACATTGTGTTTGCTTCAGCAGTGGTATGGGAGCCACAGACGCAGTGATGCGAATGCTAAGACCTGGTGATGAGGTTATCACTGGTGATGATCTGTACGGTGGCTCTTACCGTATGTTCACTAAGATCTACGAAAACTATGGCATTAAATTCCATTTCATCAATTTAACCGATGCCAACAACATTAAAAAATACATTAACAAGAACACAAAGTTGATATGGGCCGAAACGCCTACCAATCCCACCATGCAGATCATTGATATTGCTGCATGTTCAATGATCGCGAAGGAAAACAACTTGTTACTGGCTGTTGACAATACATTCGCTTCTCCATATTTACAAAACCCTTTGGCCTTAGGTGCTGATATTGTTATGCACTCCGTTACCAAATACCTTGGCGGACACAGCGATGTTGTAATGGGTGCTTTGGTCATGAATGACGATAAACTGCATGAGCAGATCTATTTTATTTTGAACAGCTGTGGTGCAAATCCAGGACCAATGGATTGCTTCCTGGTTATGCGTGGCATTAAAACCTTGCATTTGCGCATGGAAAGACATTGCTATAACGGAAAAAAGATCGCTGAATTCCTTAAAACGCATCCGAAAATTGAAAAGATCTACTGGCCTGGTTTTACAGACCATCCGAACCACGACATTGCGAAAAAACAAATGCGTGACTTTGGTGGAATGATCTCTATTGTTTTGAAAGGGGCAAGTATTGAGGATACATTCAAGATCGCATCTTCTTTCAAGGTATTCTCCTTAGCAGAAAGTTTGGGTTGTGTTGAATCTTTGATCAACCATCCTGCAACTATGACCCATGCATCTATACCAAAAGCTGAACGCGATAAAGCCGGTGTGGTTGATAACCTGCTAAGATTAAGTGTAGGTGTTGAGGATGTTGAAGACCTTATTGAAGATCTGAAACAAGCACTATCATAAATACAAAGGCTGGGTGATTACGGCCTTTAGTTTTTTATGAATTTGATGCTCTTAGCTATTCCGTGATCTGTGCTGATGCGCAGTAGATACATCCCACTCTTTAAATTGCCCAGGTCGTTCAAATAGAACTGATACTCATCTGTTTCAAATTGATCTGCGGTAATATGTTTTACAAGCTTTCCGGTAACATCATAAATGTCAAGTTTATAAATCCCCTCCTTTAACACATTCAAAGTGATGACCGCATTTTGATCTACCGGATTAGGATACAATTTCACCTGAGGCTCTAGTTGATCACGATCGTAAGGTAAAGAGGTTAACACCGGACAAACACCATGGCTATACATATTCGCATCCATCCAGGTCAATCTGTTCTTTATCCAATTCTTCATTAAGCGTACTTCTTCCTGATATGTTTTGGCAAATGGTGTTGGTTTTGGCCACACATAGGTTCCCAATACAGAAAAACGTTTGAAATGCCTTACTTGTGCCTGATTTACAAGCGCAGAAATAGAATCCATCACATGAAAGATCTGCACAGTGTCCAAGAGCGTACTTCTCAATTCAGTGTATCTGCAATACAATTTATTCTTAAAGGTTGTGTCTTGCACAAGTTTATCCCACCAGAACGGGATCTGCCTGGTATCATAACCACACACAGAATTGAATTGATAGGCCCAACCACTGGTATTGCTGCCACTGCAGTAGTTGGCATTTCTAAACGCAAGGTTAAAATCCCATACCGGCCCCAGTTTTAATTGCCCTCCTTTGGTTATCTTTTCTTTATGTAAATAAGTGCTCAAACGGTATCCATCCACATTTCTGCTGAGTTCATTGATAATAAAGAAATCGACAAAGGACTTCACTGAAATGTATTTCGCATAGCCGATCAAGGGATCTTGAAAATTAGGACCATTCAGGGCAACCTCAAAACTATCTACATAATCCTTGATGTATTTTCTTTGCTTCTTCATGATAGCCACCGTATCAGGATAGTAACAAGAGAATCTTATTTTTTGATTGTTCAGTGAATTATTTGGTAGAACAGAAGAATACCATGATGCCGGATCTTTGTCTATATTGATAATGTAACCTCCGGTGATATCCACACCAATCGTATCGGCAGGATTTAATTTGCTGATGTCAACCCTTGCCGTATCACGTTTGATCTTTTCCTGGAGCACATATACCCCTTGGTATACGCCATTTAATACCAACTCGCAAAGTTTTCCGCGTGATGCCCACCTTCCCATTTTGCGCGACAGATCATACGTGATCGCATTTCGCATTAACGATTTATCATTGTAAGGAGCATACAAGATCCAATCATTTTCAGGAGGCATGCCCAGTAATGAAACATCCAAATTGTTTCCTATGGCATCTCTGGTTATAAGTCCGTATTGCTTTTGCGGGAAGGTCAAGGACGACTGACCTCTGAGTTCAATACCAATATTGCCATTGTAATTATTGTACGGATTATTCACATAATTGGTGGCGCTAACACCATTGTAAATGATCCCCATTTGTGCTGTGATCTTATTCCCTGATGGGATGGATTGTGTTCCGGTATTTACAACAACAATAGGAAGATTGGAAGAAAAGAAACTCACCTTGCCCGCTGGCTTACTGCTAAACGTTATTCCCCATGAATTTAATGTGCCTGTTTTTGTGGCTGCCTGATCTTTGATGATGAGTTTCCACACACCATTGGGGTTTGAATTATTATTTAAGTTTGATAATGCCTCATACGGAGCATAGGATCCGGCAAAAGGAGCCGTGCCTGCATTGATGTTCACAGGGATAGTATCAAAGAATCTTGTATTCGTGAAGTTCAAACCGTTAGAACCATTGCCATTAGTCAATACTATTGTTTTACCTGAAGGTGATTGCAGTGAGATCACAAGGTCTTGATCTTTTTGATGCGTGATGTTTATGCTTGCTGTTTCTATCCCAAAGCTCGACAGATTCATGGATGCAGGCAAGCCTGTAACATTTAATATGTACGTTGTGGTTGTGTTGTCAGGTATTGCCAGTAATGGTGATGTTGAGAAGGATTGTGACCACACTGTCATGGTCATCATGCAAAACAACAGAAAAATCATTCTTTTCATTATAGCGAAAATAACTCTAAATACGTTTAAGGTAAAGAGTTAATTCGAATTATTCTAACAAAGATTTTAAACCTAATTAAGACCCAATTTATTGTGGTTGTTTATATACTAGTAAGATAAAAAAAATGCCCCGCAGGGAGGCGAGGCGCGCGATGTTTTCACAACGGACCAAAGTCCTTATTGTAAATCGCTTTCAGAATGTTTTGTAAAATTAAAATATTTTTTTAATTTAAAAAAAAATTACTTATGAAAAAGATTATTGGTTTAGATCTTGGCGTAGCCTCTATTGGCTGGGCATTTATAAAGGAAGCTGAAAATGAGAATGAAATTAACGAACTCGTTGACATTGGAGTAAGAATAATTCCTCTATCAACTGATTCTAAAACCCAATTTGAAAAAGGACAGGCAATTACTCTGAATCAGGATAGAACATTAAAAAGAGTAGCCAGAAGAAACCTGGACAGGTATCAATTAAGGCGTAAATCATTGGTTTCAGCCTTAAAAGCGCTTAATATGTTACCCGGCCAAGAATTATTTAATTTAAATGCTTTAGAGCTTTATGGCTTAAGAAATAAAGCCGTTAATGAAAAAATTGAATTAAATGAACTTGGTAGAATTTTACTTCATTTAAATCAAAAAAGAGGTTATAAAAGCTCCAGAAAAGAAAAAGCAAAGAATACCGAGAATTCAATAACAAAAGAAAGTGATTACCTATCAGGAATTTCGACACGCAGCAGATATCTGCTAGAAAACAACTTAACAATTGGTCAGAAAATATATAACGATTTTGTTTCAAACTTTAAAGAAAACAAAGATCAGATCCTTTCTCATACTATTAAAAATGAAGTGTATCCACGTCATGATTATATCTCTGAATTCAACAAAATATGGGATACACAACAGAAATACTATCCCACAGTTCTTACCGAGCAAATAAAGCTTAAAATAAGAGATGAAATCATTTATCATCAACGACCATTAAAATCACAAAAAGGCCTTGTAAGTATCTGCGAATTTGAAGCCAAAACATGTAAAATTAAAAAGGATGATAAATTAATTGAAAAAGTAATTGGACCAAAGGTGGCTGTCCGCAGTAACCCCGTAGCACAAATGTGCAGATTATGGGAAAGCATCAACACAATTTCTCTTGAAAGTAAAGAAGGTAATCAAATTTATATTCCAAACATCCAGCAAAAACACCTGCTGTATGAATATTTATGCGACAACGAGAAATTAGGAATTAATGACCTAAGAAAAATTTTAAAGCTTGATAAATCATATAGAAGCAACCAACAATTAGAAAAAGTAGGTATTAAAGGCAATGATACCTTAATAAAAATCAAAAAGGCATTGGAAAGTGCTGAATTGAGTGAAGAAGTAATAAGAGCGTTAACCCAGCTTCAAACTGCTATGCATACAGTACCTTTTGATGAAAAAATTAAAGCCTGTATTAATAACTATCAAACCAAAAGTAAATACAGAAAATTTAGTGCAGAAAGTGTAGTAGTTGATATGCAAACCGGAGAAGAGCTGGAATTAATGGAAATTGGACAAGAAATAGAAAAAGAACCTCTCTATGAAATTTGGCACCTATTACACAGTATTGATAATGAAGACGAACTTGAAGCTGCAATATTAAAGCACAAACGACTCACAGACTTGGGTTTAACTGAAAAAGCTGCTGAAGAACTAAGTAAAGTTGTATTTAAAAGCGACGACTACGGCAATAAAAGTGTTAAGGCAATACGAAAAATATTGCCCTACTTAATGAATGGATACGTTTACAGCGATGCTTGCGCACTTGCAGGATATAATCATAGCGATAGCTCAACCAAAGAACAGAATTTGAAAAGAGAGCTACTTGACCAATTACCACTATTAAAGAAAGGTGAATTGCGCCAACCTGTTGTAGAAAAAATTCTTAACCAGCTAATTAATATTGTTAATGCTATCATTAAAGAGCCTCACATGGGAAGGCCTGATGAAATAAGGGTTGAATTGGCAAGAGAATTACAGCAAAGTGCCGAGGAAAGAAGTGACACTTATAGCTTCATGAATAAAAGAAGTGCCGAAAACGATGAAATCGCAAAAGAAATTTTAAAATACGGACTAAAACCAACTGGACATCGTATAAAAAAATGGAGAGTCTGGCACGAAACCCATGGTTATTCTTTATACACAGGTAAAACACTAGGTTTAGCCGAATTCCTAAATGCAGAGGCTGTTGATATTGAACATATCATTCCGCAATCAAAATTATTTGATAACAGCTTAAGTAACTGGGCTATTTCGGAAAGGGATGAAAACATAAAAAAGGGCAACATGACTGCCTATGACTGGATGAAATCAAAAGGTGAAAATGCTTTTAATGAATATGTAAAACAGGTAAATCACTTTTATCAGCAGTACATTGAAAAAAATCCAAAAGAAAAAGGTATTTACAGAGCAGGTTTCAGTAAACGTAAAAGAGATTACCTCCTGATGTCTTCTGATAAGATCCCATCAGATTTTATCAATCGTCAGCTTAATGAAACGCGCTACATATCAAGAAAATCAACTGAACTACTGAAACAAATTTGTTTCAACGTTAAAGTTACAGGCGGATCAGTTACCGATTACCTAAGACACCATTGGGGATATGACAATATTTTACACGATATCAACTTTGAACGTTATAAAAATGCAGGCCTCACCTATATAAACGAAGACAAAAAAGAAAGGATCATTGACTGGACCAAACGCATGGATCACAGACATCATGCGCTGGATGCTTTGGTGGTTGCCTGCACAAAACAATCACTTATCCAACGCCTTAATAACCTCAATAAAAGCAAAGAATTTTCGGAAAATTTAAAAGATATTGAAAACAAAGGCCTTAAAAAAGTTGTAAGTGAAACCAAATTATTCAACACAATCACAGTACAGAAAAAACTATCTGAAACACTCGTTTCATTCAAAGCCGGTAAGCGAGTAGTTAGCCGCCGCAAAAATAAAATTGGAAATCAAACCAGACTTGAACCTCGCGGACCACTTCACGAAGAAAGTGTTTACGGCTTGATCAGGCGCATTGCAGAAAAGCCTGTTAAGCTGAATGCAAAGTTTGATTTAAAAGTTATTGAAAACATAGTTAACCCTGCTCAAAAGCAGCTGATCATTGAAAGATTACAACAACTCAATAACGATCCGGCAAAAGCTTTTGATAAGTTAAATAAAAACCCGATTTGGATTGATAAAGAAAAAGAAATTGCCTTAACAGAAGTAAAAGTATACGAGCCGGCAACCGTTATTAAATACAAACTCAATGAAACTTTTAAAGAAAAAGATGCTGATTATATTGTAGATGGTAAAATAAAAGAACTGGTTAAACAACGCTTTAAAGAAAAAGGAGCAGCTGCACTTAAAAATTTAGAGAATGACCCGATTTTATACAATGGCATACCTGTTAAATCAGTGCGTTGCTTTGCAGAGCTCACAGCATACGAAACCCTTAAGTACGATAAAGAAAAAAATAAAGCTATTGCCGTGGTTAAACCCGGAAATAACCATCACGTTACCATTTGTGAAGACGAAAACGGCAAACGCTACGAATTAGAAACAGTAACCTTTTGGGAAGCTGTAGCAAGAGCTAAAAACGGAATACCAATTTACAGCACTCCTAAAGAAAGTAATCATAAGGTAATTTGTCATTTGGAAGAAAATGAAATTGTAGAAGTGAAATCTGAAGAGTTTGTATCGCGATTTTTCCGTCTTCAAAAATTAACAAGTGGAAATTATTGGTTCATGAATATTTTTAACACACAACGAGATGAAACATTAATTGGAAAAAAGAGTAAGACCGCAATACAATTTAGTCCAGGCAGTTACGAAGGCAAAAAAGTAAAAATCAATATTCTTGGTAAAATAAAATGATCAAACGGACTTTATATTTTGGAAATCCAACGTATTTAAGTTTAGCGAACAATCAGCTTTTAGTAAAGCAACCAAAAGCTGATACAGAAAATGCTGCTTTAGAAGCTAAGGCCAGCATTCCTATTGAAGATATCGGCATTGTTGTACTGGATAATCAGCAAATTACCGTAACTCAGGCCGTGATTGATTTTTTGCTTCAAAACAATGTGGCCTTTATTACCTGTAACCAAAACCATCACCCAACCGGTTTAATGATGAATCTTGACGGGCATGTGTTACAAAACATGCGTTACCGCGAACAATTGGAGGCCAGTGAACCTTTAAAGAAACAACTATGGGCGCAAACCATATCGCAAAAAATCAAGAATCAGAAACTTGTATTAGATGCGCTTAATAAAAACAGCAAATACCTTGAGAATCTTTATAAAAATGTACGCAGCGGCGATGCCGATAATTGCGAAGCCACCGCGGCGGCTTATTACTGGCAAACGATATTTGATCATATTCCGGAATTTAAACGTCACAGAACCGGTATTAGTCCTAACAATTATCTCAATTATGGCTACGCCATTTTAAGGGCAACCATGGCGCGTAGTATTGTTGGTGCAGGCCTCCTCCCTACCCTTGGCATTTTTCATGCCAACAAATACAACGCCTATTGTCTGGCAGACGACCTGATGGAGCCCTACCGGCCTTATGTAGATAAACTTGTATTTGATTATATCAAAGAAAAAACACCTGCGGAAGATTTGGTAAAAGAAGATAAAGCTTACCTTTTAAAAATTCCTGTATTGGATGTGGAAATAAACGGCGAAACAAGTCCGCTAATGATTGCCACCCAACCTACAGCATACAGCCTTGCCAAATGCTTTTCGCAAGAAAGCCGGAAAATTTTATATCCCGAATATAAAACATGAATACATCAAATCGTTTAAGTGCCTATAGAGTCATGTGGACCATAGTAATGTACGATTTACCAACAGAAACAGCCAAAGACAGAAAAGTTGCTCAGCTTTTCAGAAAAAATCTTATGAAAGACGGTATTAGAATATTTCAGATCAGCATATACCTTAGGAATAGACACAGTGCC
>DAISHL010000044.1:0-9922 GCA_036822555.1 Bacteroidota bacterium
AAGTTCGAATTATCTTATACATTACTAAATTCTTCAGTAATTGTTAGATCAGCAAAGTCAGTGGAGTTGGCGAAGGTGATCTTTTTGTAGGTTTCAATGGAAATTGATCGTATTGTAACCGGCGTGGTGAAATTAACCTGTAATTCATTGAAAACCACATCGTCCTTGAACACGACCGAGGTGTTCTGATCGGGTATCTTGTTCGAAGGCTTACCGCCCTGAAACTCAGACCAGTTCTTAGGATCATTAAAATTTCCTGAATTGCCTACCCAATACAAAGTTTGCGAAATCGTAACGTTTGCAGTAAGTACTGAAATTAATAGGATTAAAACCTTATAGAAAGTGTGCTTCATAATCCGAGTATCGTTACGAATATATACGTTAAAAGTTACTAAATTAAGCAATAAAAATGAATTAATTAACATTTTTAACGTGTAAAAGCACCATTAAACTGAGGGAATACTTAATTTTAGAATTTATATGGAACATAATCCCTGGAAAACTTTAAGCTCTGAAAAGGTATATGAATCGCCTTGGATCAAGGTTGTAAAACACGAATGCCTGAACCCTGCCAATAATCCTGCCACCTACAGTGTGGTAAATTTCAAGAATCTGGCCATTGGCATCTTACCACTTGATGAGCACAACAATACATGGTTGGTTGGTCAATGGAGATATCCGTTAAATGCGTACTCTTGGGAAATTCCTGAAGGTGGCGGTCCGCTGAACATCGATCCTCTAGACTCGGCAAAACGAGAATTGAAGGAGGAGACAGGCATCATTGCCTCTCAATTTGAGGAAATAATGCGTTTGCATTTAAGCAATTCGGCTACTGATGAACTTGCCATTGTATATGTGGCCACAGATCTGGATTTTGAACAAAGTGAACCGGAGGAAAGTGAAGTGCTGCAAGTAAAAAAAGTTCACATCTCAGAAGCCATGAACATGGTTAATTCCGGTGAGATCACAGACGCCATTAGTGTTGCAGCCATCATGAAGGTTTGGATGCGCTTGCACACCAAATAGCATTATTTTTACTATTTTTGTTTCTCTTAATTATGAAAGAACTAGTTGACGCATTCACAAAACAATTAGCAGCAGCAAAAGCTATTGCCGATAAAGCTGTTATTTCGCCTGCCCAGAACATTTCCAACGTTATCATTACAGGACTTGGCGGATCAGGGATCGGCGGAACCATCATCTCTGAACTTGTGAGTGATTCATGCCCCGTGCCTATCATTGTGAACAAGGATTACTTTCTGCCATCGTTCGCAATTGAGAACACATTGCTTATTGTTTCCTCCTATTCAGGAAATACCGAGGAAACGCTTCAGGTAATGGAAACAGCCATCTCAAAGAAGTTACAGATCGTTTGTATCACCAGTGGTGGAAAAGTAATGGAACTGGCCAAACAGCATCAACTTGAATTCATTGAGATCCCCGGTGGATTTCCTCCGCGTTCATGCATCGGCTATTCATTGGTACAACTTATCAAGGTATTTATTGCCAAAGGATTTGCACCAGCTTCATTAATGACAGATGTTACATCAAGCATTACGCTGTTGGATTCGCAAAAAAATCAAATACAAACAGAGGCTAAAAGTGTTGCGGCAAAACTCTTAAATAAAATTGCAGTTCTCTATTCCTTAGGTTCGTGCGAAGGAACCAGTGTGCGCTTCAGACAACAAATAAACGAGAACTCCAAAGCCTTGTGCTGGCATCATGTTTTCCCTGAAATGAATCACAACGAATTGGTTGGTTGGACTCAGGAAAACAAGGATCTGGTGGTAGTAACATTTCACACATCGTTTGACTTTGCCCGTACAAAAAAACGCTATGAAGTTTGTAAACCGGTATTCGCAAAATATGCGAATGAGGTAATCGACATTACTGCTAAAGGAGCATCCAAATTAGAACAATTCTTTTATTTGATAAACATTGGAGATTGGATCAGCTGTTACATTGCCGAGCTAAGAGGCATTGATCCTGTAGAGGTAAACATCATTGATCATTTAAAAAAGGAACTTTCAAAATTTTAAACTGAAGAATAAGAAGATCATATTCAAAGATCTTGGAGTAATGGATTATAAGGCCTGCTGGGATTACCAGGAAGGCCTTTTTCAATCTATCATTGATCTTAAAATAAAAAACAGAGATCTGCCCGCCGAAGAACAAACAGAAACTCCAAACTATCTTTTATTCGTTGAACATCCTCACGTATACACCTTAGGAAAAAGCGGTGATGAAAAAAATCTGCTGATCGACGAAACAGAACTCCAAAACAAACATGCAAGCTACTACAAAATAAATCGTGGAGGTGATATCACCTACCATGGGCCAGGACAGATCGGTGCATACCCAATTCTCGACCTGGATAATTTCTTTACCGATATTCATAAATATCTTCGGTTACTGGAGGAAACTATCATACAAACCTTGCTTGAATACGGTATTGATTCAGGCAGAAGCAGCGGAGAAACGGGAGTTTGGCTTGATGTGGACAACAAACAAAAAGCACGAAAGATCTGTGCAATGGGAGTGAGATGCAGTCGTTGGGTCACAATGCATGGCTGGGGATTTAATGTGAATGCAGATCTCGATTACTTTAAAAATATCATTCCGTGTGGCATCCAGGACAAAGCAGTCACCAGCCTGAATACTGAGCTCGGACATGAAGTGGATATGGTGGAAATAAAAGAAAAATTAAAAAAGAATTTCTCTCAGTTATTTGAAGCAGAATTGATCTGATCTGCCTCCTTGAATGGATTGCGTGGCGTCCAGTGCTTTGGTTTTAAGAATTCAATGAATGGTTTTACAATTAATTTTGAGATCGTATTCTGTGCCTGCAGATAACAGATAAGATCATGTGCCTTAGCGCCTATGGTTGTTTTGATCTCAGCAGCTGTTCTGCCAAGATTCACAGTTACAAAGTTTCTGCCAATGGCCTGTTCTATAAAATCATACAAGATGTTCTGATACAACTCCAGTTCCTCATTTACTTTATAGTTCAATCCGATATAATGCGCTTCCACAGTTCTGTTGTGCATGAAAAATCCTGATGAGAAGGCAACGATCTTTCCTTGGTAGAAGATTGCTCTTACAAAGAACTTTTCATTGAAAATCCTTTTTGTGTCTATAAAATAAGTGGTTGGCAGTTGCAACAATTTAAATTTAGCACGATCAAAAATATTAAGATACAATTGATAGATATCGTCATTAAATTTTACAATATCATCAAGCGTCAGTTCCCTTATCTCAAATGAAGACCTGTTCTTTAGAATGCCTTTGGCGCTGTTGCGGTATTTCTTAGAGAACATTTGAATATATCCTTCCAGATCAGTGACCCCGGCAGGTATCTCTGCGAACATATTTGGTTCAACAGAAAAAGCGTTCCCCTTAAAACTTTCAGAATTATCTATCTGCGGTACTGCACGATAAAAATCCTTAACAAGAATGGCAGATATCTTTCCTCTGAGATTATCTTCTGATGCCATTGTTTTTATAAGTGTGCAGAAAACCTTGTAGAATAGATCATCAGTGATCAGATCATTCTTTTTGTATCCATACTCGCCACTGATCAAATTATTACCGCACGTTAACAAGCGCATCAAAACTTCATTTTCATTACGTGTGTGGATATATTTCTCAAAAAGTTTTAGTCGTTTTGATTGCACTTGTTGAACCTCACCTTCCAGCAATTCTCCGAAAACATCCGCCCTGAAGTCTGTCAGCTGAAAATACATCACCGCGCATGGATGATGATCCTTATAAATGATCACATACCTGCATTTGAGACTAACGTTTGTTGCTTTTTCAATTATTGAGAGATAATCAAGATCAAGAAAAAGATCATGGGAAGTAACCACTTGCGACCAATCCTTTTTAGATACAAGAGCTGCCTTTTCATATTCATTGAATGTAAAGGATCCGTCAATGATACGAAATGGTTTAAAGCGGGATTTATTTCGCAATGGTTTGCAAAAAAGCATAGTCAGTAAAGTTAACTATAAGTTTTATCCATTCATTTTTTGCAGGAAGTATATGGTCTAAAACATGGTTTTTTTTAGTTATATTTAACAGTTGAAATCTCATGATGAATTTTAAAGATAGTCCGGTTGTTGACCAAGTAGGCATTGAAGAACGCATTGCCCGTTTCAACACAAGAAGTATAAAAAAACACACTAAGTTAAGTGGTCTTAAGCTTGCCTTAAACATGATAGACCTTACAACACTTGAAGGAAAAGACACAGAAGGCAAGGTAAGACAAATGTGCTTAAAGGCTATGCATTTGGCAGATGATATACCCGGGTTACCAACTGTAGCTGCGGTATGTGTGTATCCCACACATGTAAAAACTGCACGTGAAGTGTTGAAGGACTGCGGCATAAAGATCGCCTCTGTTTCTACTGCTTTTCCAAGCGGCAATTCTACGCGATCCATTAAACTGGAAGATACAAAATATGCCTTGGATAATGGTGCAGATGAGATAGATATGGTCATCAGTCGCGGTGAATTCTTAAAAGGTAATTACAATTTTGTATATGATGAAATTGCTGCCATAAAGGAAGCATGCGGCACGGCACGATTGAAGGTTATCCTTGAAACAGGAGAATTGTCAACGCTTGACAATGTTCGCAAAGCAAGTGATATTGCCATTGCAGCCGGAGCAGATTTCATTAAAACATCTACCGGAAAGATACAACCGGCAGCAACAATGCCCGTTACTTTGGTTATGCTTCAGGCCATCAAGGATCACTATGTAAAAACAGGGCAAATGGTAGGCATGAAACCAGCCGGTGGTATAAGCACGGCAAAGTCGGCACTGCAATATCTTGTTATGCTTTATGAAACACTTGGTCCGAAATGGATGAGTAACGAATGGTTCCGTTTTGGCGCCAGCAGCTTAGCCAACGACATAATACTGCAACTTGGCAAAGAACACAAAGGTGTATACTACAGCAAAGATTATATAAGTATTGATTAATCCTATTTTTAAAAATGAGTAATACTACAACCAACCTTTTTAACTGGGAATATGCCCCTGCTCCGGAAGCCAAGGATCATGCGAAAATAAGATCTCAGTATGATCTATTCATCAATGGCGAGTTTGTAAAACCTACCAGTAAAAAATATTTTGCGACCTATAATCCAAGCAGTCTCGAAAAATTATCTGAAGTGGCACAGGCCAATTCAAAAGATGTTGATAATGCAGTAAAGGCGGCGCGCACGGCATATGACAAAGTATGGAAAAAAATACCGGCGAAGGAAAGGGCCAAATACATCTTTCGCATTGCGCGGATGATCCAGGAAAGATCACGAGAACTTGCAGTGATTGAAACCATGGATGGCGGCAAACCAATACGAGAAAGCCGTGATTTTGATATTCCCACTGCGGCAAATCACTTCTTCTATTATGCGGGTTGGGCCGATAAGCTCAATTATGCTTTTCCAAACAGAGAACCAAAAAGCCTTGGTGTAGCCGCTCAGATCATTCCATGGAATTTCCCATTACTAATGGCTGCATGGAAAATTGCTCCGGCTCTTGCAACAGGAAACACAATTGTTTTAAAGCCTGCAGAAAGCACGCCACTAACCGCACTTAAACTTGCAGAGATCATTCAGGATGCAGACCTACCTCCTGGCGTGGTTAATATTATTACTGGATTTGGTGACACAGGTGCCGCAATGGTGAATCATCCTGACGTAAATAAGATTGCATTCACTGGAAGCACCGATGTTGGCAAGATCATTCAGAAAGCTATAGCAGGTACCAACAAAAAACTTACACTTGAATTAGGAGGAAAAGCCGCAAATATTGTGTTTGATGACGCTCCCATCGATCAGGCAGTTGAAGGTATCGTAAATGGCATCTTCTTTAACCAAGGCCATGTATGCTGCGCCGGTTCACGTTTGTTTGTTCAGGAAAATGTGGCAGATGAAGTTATCGCCAAGTTGAAATCCAGAATGGAAACACTAATTGTTGGTGATCCATTGGATAAGAATACGGATGTAGGCGCGATCAACAGCAAAGAACAACTCGATAAGATCCATAGTTATCTGGATATTGGTGTTGCCGAAGGATTAGAACTTTTCCAAACCTCAGCTACCATTCCATCCAAAGGTTACTTCTGTAAACCAACATTATTCATTGGAGCGGCGCAAAGCAATAAAGTAGTGCAAGAAGAAATATTCGGGCCCGTTCTTACTATCCAAACCTTCAGAACCATTGAAGAAGTGATTGAGAAAGCAAACAACATACCTTACGGACTTAGCGCTGGTGTATGGACAGACAAAGGCTCGAAGATCTTCAATCTTACATCAAAGATGCGTGCCGGAGTTGTGTGGGCAAATACCTATAATAAATTTGATCCTACCTCACCATTTGGCGGATATAAAGAAAGTGGATTCGGAAGAGAAGGCGGATTAAACGGTTTGATGACGTATCTGCAATTCTAGAATTTCATTGTTTTGTATAATCCGTGCTTAATGTTGTAACGGATGCAATCCCAATATTCCTTTGTGTAATTCACAAAGATCTCTTCACCGGGCTTGATATCCCTAGTTGCCACAATGAAACATTTATCACCTACGGTGTCGTACACCGCGTTGTTCTTTAAACCTTTTACTCTGCTCAGGCCATGCGCATCATTCGCGTAACGCGCTTTGTGTTGCGGAGTATCATAGGCATCTATACACACCTTTTTATTGATAAAGAACAAATAACCATCTTTATCTTCTGCTACACGCTTTTCATATTCTTTCCAATCAATGATCTCTCCTTTGTATTCAATGATCTGCTCCCCTTTCTTAATTGCTTTGGATGTATACAGGCCTTTGCCTGCATTTGGCAGTTGTGATTTTTTTACGATTAATGACATAGCGGCTGCAAAAATAGAGGATTAATTGAATCTGAAGTAAAATTTTTGTGAACCCTGCCAATCAAATAGTTCATATATTTAAGGTGAAATGAACAAACAGCAATTGAATATTGCCGAAAGGCTCATCAACAAGCTGCACGAGTATCTGAATGAGAAACAATTTCTGATGTTCTCAAGTGTAATGGTTGGGCTAACTGCAGGGCTTGCTGCGGTCATCCTGAAATCATTTGTTCACTTCATCAGAACTTATTTTGTTGAAGGGTACCTCAATCTACAGGAATTCAAAATTTCCTTCATTTTCCTTCCACTTCTGGGTATTGGGATAACTTTATTCATTATCAATAGGTTTTACAACAATGTACTCAACAAAGGCATTTCGTTTATCTTACAATCTATCGCTAAAAAAAGCAGTATACTTCCGTTCCATCACATGTGGGCACATATTTTCACCAGTGGCATTACAGTAGGATTTGGTGGCTCAGTTGGATTGGAATCACCGATCGTGAATACGGGTTCTGCAATTGGTTCCAACTTTGCGCGCCGTTACAAACTGAGTTATAAAGAAAGGACCATGTTGCTAGCAGCCGGTGCAGCAGGGGGTATTGCAGGCGCTTTTAACGCTCCCATTGCAGGCGTGTTGTTTGCCTTGGAGGTATTGCTGATCGATATCAATCTTTCTGCCTTTATTCCGCTACTCATAGCATCTGCAAGCGGTGCCTTGGTTTCCGTGATCATTTTGAATGAGAGTATTTTGATGAATTTCAAACTAAGGCAGCCATTCGATTATCACAATGTTCCATTCTATATAATCCTGGCCTTGCTGGCCGGTTTAATGTCGTTGTACTACGTCAACATTTTTACTTTCGTTGAAAGACAATTCAAAAAGATAAAGGTGAAGTCCATTAAATGGCTCGCAGGAGGGCTTTTGTTGGCTCTTATTATTAATATGTTGCCCGCCCTCTTTGGTGAAGGTTACGAAAATATTAAGAACCTTTCTACACTTGATCTCAACCTAACCTATGAGAACAGCATTTTTCAGGATCTTATACAAAACAAATGGCATATTCTTTTTTTTCTTACTGGCTGTTTATTCATGAAGACCATTGCTGCAGCAATTACAATTGGTGCGGGAGGAAACGGTGGTAACTTTGCGCCCTCATTATTTGTTGGGGCACAACTTGGATTTGTGTTTGCCTTTCTGCTTCAGCTAATTGGTTTCGAAAATATCCCGATCGTAAATTTCACGTTGATAGGAATGGCTGGTTTGTTAAGTGGTGTGTTTCATGCACCATTAACTGCAATATTCCTGATCGCTGAGATCACGGGAGGGTATGAACTCATTATACCTCTGATGATCGTTTCTTCGGTGAGTTATGTTGTTGTTAAATATTTTCATCCTGAAAGCATGGATGTGAAAAAATTAAAGGCAAAAGGAACTGTGATCAGTGAGGATAAGGATACCAGTATTCTTGGCAAGATAGAAATTAGCAAACTTATAGAAACAGATTTTACCATCGTACATCCGAATGATGATTTGGGAACTATTGTAGAAAACATTAAACACTCTAAAAGAAGTATTTTTCCGGTTGTGAACTCTGATGGAAGACTAACGGGCATCATTACCATGTCAAGCATCAAAGAAGAAATGTTCAATCGCGAACTTTACTCGAAGATATTTGCCAAGGAATTGATGATGAAACCGGAAGTGAAGATCAAAGAAGGAGAAGATATATTTTCGATCATGCAAAAATTTGAGGAATCAGGCATGTGGAATTTACCAGTGGTTAATCAAGGAAAATACATTGGATTCCTGTCCAAATCCAGCATTCTAACTCAATACCGCGACCTAATTTTACACACTATATAGATCCCTTATAAAAACCTCCGGTGATCTTTTCAAATAAGGGCGACGCTGACACATCCTTCCTTTCAATGAATTCATACGTATTATTCTCACCGAACATGAGCAAATGCGTGCAATAACGAAGAACCATGTCGATATCATGTGTTGATACGATCACCAGCTTAGAGGATGCCGCAACTTGATCTTTCAGTAAGTTAAACAACTGATGTCTGGAATTGAAGTCAAGGAATGCGCTTGGTTCATCCAACAACATCAATGGTGTATGTTGTGCCAAAGCTTTAGCGATCATTGTCTTTTGGAACAACCCATCGCTCAATTCATTCAATAAACGAGTTTTGTGATCCTTCAGGCCACACGCCTCTATTGATCGCTCAATGATCTCGGTATCTTCCGCTGCGAACTGATGAAAGGAATTGGTATATGGAACTCTGCCACTTGATACGGCATCAAACACATTTAAATTAAACCCGCCAACCCTTTCAGTTAGAACCACAGACACCAATTTCGCGATCTCTTCAGAATTGTATCCACTCATTTCCTTGCCATCTATATAGATCTTACCAGAAAGCTCCTTTTGAATACCACACAAGGTCCTTAAAAATGTTGACTTCCCCACGCCATTAGAACCAAGCAGGCCAATAAACATCCCTTTATGCGCCTTGAACTCCAGATCAGAGAAAACCGGCAACTCGGACTTACCCGTTGTATATCCGATCTTCAATTTTACGATGTTCAATAAGGCGTCTGTCATTACCAGGTTTTGGTTTTAAATAATAAATAAATAATGAACGGAGAACCTATCAATGTGGTGATGATATTGATGGGGATGAATTGCTGTGACAGCAGGCAGTGCCCAAGGATATCACATGCCAGCATTAATAGCGCGCCTAAAAGAGCCGAAGCTAAAAGATGAAAACGTTGATCGGATGTTTTAAAGATCAATCTGCTCATGATTGGCACCGAGATACCTATGAATGCAATGGGCCCGCAAAATGCTGTTGTAACGGCAGTAAGCATGGATGAGATCACAATAAAGTACAATCGATATTTATAATAATTGATCCCTAAGGCCGTGGTATAATTCTGACCAAGCAAAAATACCTGAAATGGTTTCATTAATGCAGCCATTGTAAAGATCAAAGCAATACTAACAATTGCAAACACTAATATATCTTAATAA
>DAISHL010000045.1:0-9890 GCA_036822555.1 Bacteroidota bacterium
GTGATAATTCCTCTATATGGAACAGAACGAAAGCTGTTCTTTGATTCTCCTTTAAAAGGTCAATTGCAGCAAACAACAAACGGGCATTCTCTTTTTTTTCCATCAAAATTCCAGGATGATCAAAATGGGCCTTATCAATAGAAACTTCTCCTGAGTCTGTGTGAAATAATTCCATCATAAAACCAAATCGTTTTTTCCTGTTCTTCTTTCTTAAAAAATCGAGACATTTATTCACTGTGATCCGATAGATCCAAGTGGTCATATTGGATTGCTGCCTAAATTTTTCAAGGGATTGATACACCTCAATAAAAACATCTTGCGTGATATCTTCTGCATCCTCGGTGTTTTGAACCAATGATATAGCGGTATTGAATACACGCCATCGGTTATGTATTACAATCTCTCTAAAGGATATGTCGGGATATTGATTCAGGTCTTTTATAACGAACTTAAAAGTAGTTCATTTTAGATGGAAACATGAATCTAAAAAAAATTAAAATGAACAAATATACATTAGGGCAAAAACGCCAGAAGAATACTAACCCAAACATTCAAGTTAACCGTTTCTATTGGATGCTCGGTATTTGGAAGCATATACATTTGTGAATTCCTTAACTGTTTATATACTTGGGTGGTTTCATCAAGGCTAACCATGGCATCTCTGTCTGCGATCCCGATTAAAACTTCATTATCTATCGCCTCTAGCAAGTCGTTGTGCAAAGGATTCGCATTACCCATGGCATGCATCATGGCGGATGTTTTCTGAAGCAATTGTCTCCATTCACTACCATGCCTCACTTGCAGGCTCTCTGCAAATTTTGGAACTTTTTGTATCAATAGTTCAGGATCAAGTTGCTTTGATTCCTTTTCAGCGATCTCTTTGGTCCAATTGAATTTAGTTCCAAGTGTTACGATCTTCCCAATAAGATCTGTTTGTTGTGATGCAAGATATAAAGCCACATAGCCGCCCATACTGTATCCAACAACATGAGGCTTGTTAAGTTGATTATCCGAGATATATCCTTGAAGCTCTGCAGCAAATTGCTCTATACCAAAACCTGACTGGAAAGGAGTTTGACCATGCCCTGAAAATATGAATGGGTGAGCCTTAAAGCCAAGATCATTCAACCTTTGCTTCAATGGTTCTAGTTGATCGGCTGCACCTAAGGCACCATGTAAAAGGATAATGTTCTTTTGTTGAGACATTTATTGCAATGCAATAACTAGGCCTTTGCTTTGAATTTATTGATGGCATTGATCGTAAATTCCGACAACACCAATTTGCCGCTCATGCCTGCTCTTTCGATCAGTAATTGATCCCAGTTCTCTGTTCCTTCCCACATGATCTTTTTGAGCATTGACATGGCTTCCGGATTACTTTGCGCCAATTTACTGGCTAATGCTTCTATTGACCTATCCATGTCTGCTGTAGTTTCGAACAACTCAGCATATAACCCTTTTTCTTTGGCCCATTGCGCACTTTGCCATTCCGTTGCATTGATGGTAAGCTGACAAAATGCAGATGTTCCAACCTTTCGTTCAACAGCAGGTCCTACAACAAACGGACCAATGCCAACAGCCAATTCACTAAATTTACTTGAAGCGCCATCCACTTCAAATGTATAATCTGCTGCTGAGGCAATGCCTACTCCTCCTCCAACTGCCTTTCCTTGCACGCGCGCGATCACAAACTTTGGCGCCTTACGCATAGCATTGATCACTGCAGCAAAACCTGAAAAGAACTTCAATCCAGTATCCATATCCTTGATAGAGATCAACTCATCAAAACTGGCACCGGCACAAAACGCCTTGTCGCCTTCACTCTGAATAACGATCACTTTTACTGAGTCGTCTTTACCAAGTTTTTCTACCTCTGCAGCCAAATTCCTCAATTGCTGTCCTGGCATTGAATTACTTTGCGGGTGAAAAAAAGTGATATACCCTATACCGTTCTTGTTTTCTGATCTTACAAATGCTTCCATAGTTTTAAAAATAAAAGGCCATTGAAACATCAACGGCCTTATGATTCGTGTTATTCTATTAAATTAAAATTGTTACCGGATTCTCTAAATATGCCTTTAAAGTTTGTAAAAATGCTGCACCAGTTGCTCCATCAACACTTCTGTGGTCACACGCCAATGTGATCTTCATAACGTTGCCCGGCACCACTGCACCATTTTTCACTACAGGCACATGTCTAATGGCCCCTACGGACAAAATACAAGATTCAGGCGAATTGATAATGGAGGTGAAAGACTCGATGCCAAACATTCCCAAATTAGAAATAGTGAAGGTATTTCCTTCCCAATCTGAAGGTTGCAATTTCTTTTCCTTTGCACGTTTGCCTAAACTTTTTACTTCAGCTGAAATTTGCGACAGTGATTTCTGATCGGCAAACCTTACAACAGGCACCAATAGACCATCTTCAACTGCAACGGCCACACCAATGTGTATATGATGATTGATCCTTATCTTATCTCCCATCCAGCTGCTGTTAACACGTGGATGTTTCCTAAGTGCTGCAGCAGAAGCTTTGATCACAAGATCATTGAATGAGGTTTTTACATCACTGATGGCGTTAATAGCTTCACGCGATGTAATGGCATTATCCATATCAATTTCTACCGTTAAGTAGAAATGCGGTGCACCATTCTTACTTTCAAGTAATCTTTTGGCAATGGTCTTACGCATTTGCGAAGCAGGTTCGTCGGTATATCCTTCTGTTCCAAGAGCTACTGTTACGCCAGTAGACCAAGCCGAAGCTGAAACCGCAGCACCTTTGAAGTTCTCAATATCTTGCTTGGTGATCCTGCCACCATCACCGGTTCCGTTAACTTTTGAAAGATCAATTCCTTTTTCTTTAGCAAGGGCTCTCGCCAATGGTGAGGCCTTGATTCGTCCTCCTGCAGATGCACCTGACGTACCATTGGATGCAGAAACACTCACCGGAGTATTTACAGTTTCAACTTTAACAGCTTGTTGCTGTGAAGTTGATTGTGATGCAGAACCACTATTTACTGTGGCAAGAATGGCATTTACATCTTCTCCGCCTTTTCCTAATATCGCAATGATGGCGTCAACAGGAACAGCCTGACCTTCTGCAATACCTTGATAGATCAGCACACCATCCTGGAACGATTCAAATTCCATGGTAGCTTTATCTGTGGCAATATCTGCAAGCAATTCACCGCTTTTAACTTTATCTCCAACTTTTTTGTGCCATTTTTCAATGGTGCCTTCAGTCATGGTATCACTTAATTTTGGCATACGAACAACCTCAACTCCTGAAGGAATGGAGGCTTTAGCTGCACTACCGGCAGAAACGGAAGCAACAGCCGCCACCTCTGCTTTAGGTACCTGACTCACAGCACCACCACTACTGATCAGAGAAGAGATGTCTTCGCCTTCTTTACCTAAGATCGCCAAGATAGCATCTACACCAGCAGCCTGCTTTTCCTGAACACCAATATATAACAATACACCATCCTGGAATGATTCAAATTCCATAGTGGCCTTATCAGTTTCAATATCTGCCAATAGATCACCGCTCTTCACTTTATCGCCTACTTTTTTGTGCCATTTTGCAACGGTTCCTTCCGTCATGGTATCACTCAATTTGGGCATTCTAACGATTTCCGCCATAATTTCGATTTACGATTTTTGTTTTTACGATTTATGAAGATTGATAAAATTAAAATCCATCCATGATGTATGGATAATTACAGTCATGATACACATCCTTGTATAGCTCATCAGGAGTTGGATACGGAGATTCTTCAGCGAACTGAACTGATTCATCTACCAAGGCTTTTACTTTTGCTTCCATGGCTTCCACGCCTGCATCATCGATCCATTTATTTGCTTTCAAAGTATCGATCACTTTTTCAATCGGATCTTGTTTCTGATATTCCTTAACCTCTTCTTTTGTACGGTATGTTTGAGCATCGCTCATACTATGCCCCTTGTAACGGTAGGTCTTCATTTCCAGGAATGTTGGTCCGTCACCTCTTCTGGCACGGGCAACAGCTTCTTCAATGGCCTCATGAACAGCCTCTACGGTTAATCCGTCAACAGGTTTGCTAGGCATGTCGTAAGCCAATCCTAATTTCCATAGATCATGTACGTTACTAGTACGTTCTACTGAAGTTCCCATGGCATACATGTTATTCTCAACAATAAATACCACAGGTAATTTCCAGGTCATGGCCATATTAAAGGCTTCGTGCAATGCCCCCTGACGAATGGCTCCATCACCGGCAGAACAAATACAAACATTGTCTGTTCCCATGTACTTCTCTGCAAATGCAATACCTGCACCCAATGGGATCTGACCACCCACAATACCATGGCCACCAAGGAAGTTGTGCTCCTTGCTGAAGATATGCATTGACCCACCTTTGCCCTTACTGCATCCGGTGATCTTCGCATACATCTCTGCCATCACATATTTCGGATGCAAGCCCAGTCCGATCGGATGAGCATGATCACGATATGCAGTAATGTGTTTATCCTCCTTGCGTGTGGCACTAACAGTGCCGGCAACGATCGCTTCCTGTCCAATGTAGAGATGACAAAATCCTTTGATCTTTTGTTGAACATACACCTGACCGGTCTTCTCCTCAAAACGACGCATCAATAACATTGATTCGTACCATTTCAAATATTGTTCCTTTGTGAACTTTAACTTTTTCTCAACAGCTGTTTTAGCCATACTCTACAATTTTATGTAAGCAACAAATTTAACAGAAAATCTGATAAAACTGTAATAAAATAGCACCTGAATGCGAATTCAGTTGTAATTCTAAATATTTAACTATGTGCAACTTATAGCAATCATTATGAAGCAAGAAGGGTTATGTACACCGCATGTTTTACAAGTTTAGGGATTGCGATGAAATCTGGAGTAAAAAATAAGCAAATTTGAGCATGATCCTAACCTACAAACCTTATACGCTTGAATACAAACATCCTTTTGGTGTTTCTTCAAATACACGCACACATACACAAAGTGTTTTTACAAAACTTTCATGGGATGGGTTTGATGGCTATGGTGAAGCATGCCTGCCCCCATACCTTGGTGAAAGTTTAGAGCAGACGCTTGATTTTCTTGAACGATCGAAACGCGTATTCAAAGGCCAGAGTTACCCATGCTCAATTGCAGAGATCATTCTTGAACTGGATGAGCTCGACGACAAATGCAATGCCGCCAAAGCTGCATTGGATATTGCACTGCATGACCTTAAAGGAAAGATCGAGAATAAAACTGTTCAGCAGATGTACCGCCTGAATACTGTTGCAAAAGCTACCACTGCCTGCACCATTGGCATAGATACTGAAGATGTTCTGAAACAAAAGATTGAAGATGCTGCAGACTTCACCATCCTAAAAATAAAAGCCGGAACATCTGACGACAAAGCATTGATCAGATCCATTCGTAAATACACCGATAAACCATTGTATGTGGATGTGAATCAGGGCTGGAAAGACAGACAATTGGCGGTGGACATGGCACATTGGCTGCTGGAAGAAAATGTTCTACTGATAGAACAACCAATGCCGGTTGACCAATTGGATGATCTGGCTTACCTCACACAGCACAGCAAACTCCCAATAATTGCAGATGAGAGTTGTAAACGCCTGACAGATATTCACACTATCAAAGGCGCATTTCATGGCATCAACATTAAGCTCATGAAGTGCACCGGTATCAAGGAAGCGTTTGAAATGGTGGAACTTGCCAAAGAACATGAACTCAAAATATTTTTGGGCTGTATGGCTGAAAGCAGTTGTGGAACCGCTGCCATGGCACAATTCATTGGATGCGCCGATTTTATTGACCTTGATGCTCCTGTTCTACTAAAGAACGATCCATTCAGTGGAGTTAGTTACAAGCATGGCAATATTGAATTGCCTATGAAACCAGGTATAGGGGCAGAACCAAACGGACTATTAGACCTCAGTTGATCTATTTCAGGTATTGTCTGTTGAACATCAAAGGCAACAAACTCTCAATACTTTCAGCAATATATATTTTACCGGTTTGTGACGCCATGATCATGCGTATTGGAGATTGCGCGCGCACTTCGTATTCTGCAAGCACCTGCCTGCATGCGCCGCATGGCGATATGGGATCGGTATAGGAGGTATTCTCTGAACGGTACGCGACTGCAATGGTTCTTATCTTTACATGCGGATGCTGAGACGATGCATAGAATACAGCTGTTCGCTCAGCACATAGCCCACTTGGGTAGGCAGCATTTTCCTGATTATTTCCTGTTACAATTTCACCATTCTCTAACAAGAGTGCCGCGCCCACATAAAAGTTAGAATATGGCGCATAGGCTTTATTTGCCGCCTCTCTCGATTTCTGCAATAACTGAAGGTCCTGCGTTTCAAGATCAGCATCAGACTGATAAACCTTCAAGGTGGTTGCAATGGTTAATGTTTCAGGTAATTTCATGTGATCAAATTCGTTTTCCTAAAATTATCAAATCCCTTTCAATATAATCCATGTTGGCCACCTGAGGCAAGTGGGCCCATTTTTCAAAACCATATTTATGAAAGAGTTTAAGACTGGGTTCATTGTGCCCGAAAATAAATCCGAGAATGTTCTTTATTCCTCTTGTTTTAGCCTCCTCAATGGCCTTGGCAAGACATACATTACCCACTCCTTTCCCTCTGCATGAGTCCTCAAGATATATACTCAACTCAATTGTAATGTCATAAGCGGGTCTGCCGTAAAAGCTATTAAAACTCATCCAACCGGCATATGAGTTTTGAAAATACACGATCCAAATTGGTCGTTTGCTATCATTATGTGCATCAAACCAGGCCTGCTTGCTCTCTACACTACGGGCTCAAGATCGGCAGTAGCCAACCTGGAAGGTATGGTACTATTATAGGTAGCAACGATCCTACTCAGATCGTTTGGTCTTGCATATTCAAACTTAATTTCCATTAATACAAGAAATTATTGTAAGGGTATCGCTTCGCATGCATGTCCTTCACAAGTTTGTAAAGTGTGCTGCGTAATTCATCCACATTTTGCTTTTTCGCGGTACTGATAAAAATACAATTGTTGTTCAGGTTCTTCATCCAGGTGCGCTTGATCTCTTCCAGTGACAAATTCTCGCGGGTTGCCGGAGTAAGATCATCCTCATCTTTAGGCGTGTATTTAAAGGCGTCGATCTTGTTGAACACCAATAATACCGGTTTATCTCCGGCACCAATATCGTGCAGGGTCTGATTCACTACATTGTAATGATCCTCAAAATTCTTATGTGAAATATCTACCACATGTATAAGCAGATCTGCTTCCCTTACTTCATCCAAGGTGCTTTTAAAACTCTCCACCAATTGGGTAGGAAGCTTGCGAATGAATCCTACAGTATCGCTCAGTAAAAAATAAACATTATCAATGGTTACCTTTCTAACAGTGGTATCTAACGTTGCGAACAGTTTATTCTCTGCAAGCACCTCACTTTTGCTTAGCATGTTCATGATGGTGCTTTTTCCAACATTGGTATATCCAACCAAAGCAACACGAATCAATTCGCCTCTGCTTTTGCGCTGTGTAGCCATTTGCTTATCGATCTCACGCAAACGTTCTTTTAACAACGCGATCTTATCTCTGACAATACGACGATCGGTCTCGATCTCTTTTTCACCTGCACCACCACGTGTACCGGTGCCACCACGTTGCCGCTCAAGATGTGTCCACATACCTGTTAACCTTGGTAACATATATTGGTACTGGGCCAATTGCACCTGAGTTTTTGCATGCGCGGTCTGTGCACGTTGTTCAAATATCTCGAGGATCAATGTGGTTCTGTCAAGGATCTTTTTTCCAAGAACTTTTTCCAGGTTACGTTGCTGAGAAGGCGAAAGCTCATCATCAAAGATCACCACATCCACATTGTTCGCTTTCACATATGTAGCTACCTCTTCAAGTTTACCTTTACCTATGAATGTAGATTTGTCGGGTCTCTCCAGTTTTTGAGTGAACACCCTTACAGTTTCTAATTGATACGTACGAGCAAGGAATTCCAACTCATCCAGAAACTCGAATGCCTGTTGTTCATCTTGCAACTTTAAGATCACCCCAATGAGCACACAGGTGAGTTGGGGCTTTACAGTACTAAGGAGTTTTTCCTTCATTCAGAGTTATTTCCCTTTCAAATTTGAATTTACATAGTCGGCAACCATCTGCGCCTGCTCGTCATTGATTGTAGAAGCCGGCATGGCGCCTTTTCCATGGAGTATGATCTCTTTCATAGCTGCAACATCAAGCGCAGATGCTGAAAGATCCTTTGCACCAGCCAATCCAAGTTTGCCATCATTGCCATGACAAACAGAACAATTGGCTTCGTATAATCCTTTGCCATCGTTTGAGGCAACTGTTGTTTCAGCATTCACTGCCTTTTTCTTGTGATATACTTCTGCCAAACCGTAACTTCCTGTGATCAACAACAAACTCAATGCAGCAAGGATCTTGTTAGATTTTTTGAACCCTATCACTGCCAACGGTATTGATGCAAACACCATTGCAAGTTTTATCCATAATAAGTAATCATAGCTTCCGCCGAGCGGTTGCTGAGTTACCAAATAAATTCCGGTGATCAAAAACAAAGCACTTACGATCATCTCCGGCACCTTGAAAGTTTTGGTGAATTTTTGCAAGAGGTCGTTTCTATTGCCTAACAACAAGATCGTTTTAACTACATAGATCAATAAAAACAAAGTAACCACTAGGGTATGGGTGTGTAATATTCCTTTATACATCTTTAATTTTTTAGAAAGTAAATTTAACAAAATTAGCTGTAATAAAAGCACAGAAATTCATTAGGATTTGTGCTAATTGTAGGTAATTTTGAATCTTATTCTAATTTAAATGAAGAAGTTATTTATTGCTTTGCTCATCAGTGGTTATTTGCCGCTATGTGCACAAAGCACTTTTCCTAGCAACGGCGCTCCTAACCCTGTTCATACCACTTATGCCTTTGTAAATGGAGTTATACATGTCAGCGATGAATCAACAATTGAAGCGGGCACACTATTGGTTAAGGACGGAAAAATCATTGACGTGCTGCCTAAAGGATCAGTAGCTCCAAAGAACGCAGTAGTATTCGATCTTAAAGGAAAACATATATACCCTTCTTTTATTGACCTGTATTCAGAATATGGAATGCCTGATGGGCAGAAGGAAAGAAGGAACGGTTTTGGTCCACAAATGGAAAGTTCAGTTAAAGGTGCTTATGGCTGGAACCAAGCCATTAAGCCTGAAACGGCTGCTCACCTTCATTTCGTTCAGAATTCTGAACAAAGTGAAACATTGAAAAAACAGGGCTTTGGCGCTGTGGTTACGTGTAAAAAAGATGGCATTGTTCGAGGAAGCGGTGCCCTTGTGTTGTTGAACAACACCAAAGAAAATGAGAGTATTGTGATCGACAAAGCTGCCGCATTTTATTCACTCAATAAGGGCAGTTCCACGCAGGATTACCCTAGTTCATTGACCGGTTGCATTGCCTTGCTGCGCCAAACCTATTATGATGCACAATGGTATAAACAAAACCTCACCAAAACAGAATACAACATCTCACTTGAAGCATTTAACCAATTGCAGAGCCTTCCTTCCATCTTTGAAAGCAACGATAAGTTCAACAACATGCGTGCGCACAAGATCGGAAAAGAATTCAATGTGAACTACATCCTTAAGACCGGCAACAATGACTACCAGCGAATTGAAGATCTCAGGTCAACAGGAGCCAAATGCATTGTGCCCGTTAATTTTCCTGAGGCATACGATGGTGAAGAGCCTTTTGATGCCGAAGCCATTTCATAGGCCGACCTCAAACACTGGGAAATGGCTCCTGCTAATCTTTCCTTGCTTG
>DAISHL010000046.1:0-9812 GCA_036822555.1 Bacteroidota bacterium
TCCTTCTTCAAAAAATAATAATCCGCCAAAAGAAAATGAATGATGTAATTCTTTGGATTATCCTTAGCAGCCTTCACCAAGTAAGACATATGGTCCTTGTAATCATTCATTCGTATCAAAGACAACACTCCATAAATTGACATGAAAAGTATAACCAGTTGTTTCATCACCTTATCGGAAATTTTCCAATCGATCTGACCTATGATCATTGCGAGGCCAAACATGGAAACATACATCCTGTTCTCGTATTGCTCTCTTAAAACACTGGCACTGCTGAACCAAACCGGTAATACCAACGCCATACAAACCACACTTACACTGAATACAAAGTACTTTCTGTGTAATGTTCCGTACTTCACATATATGGCTGCTAAAAGCACAAGTGTTACCAGACCAGGTATTAAACAGGTATTATCAATGGAAGGCAACACCGATTGTTGGAATGGCACGATCATTTTTCCGGCATAACCAACCATGGCCTTACACGAATTTAGGAATTGATCCATAAACGATGCCTCCATGATCGCTTCTTTGGTTACGATAGTTCTGCGGATCCAATACCAGACAATGGTTATTACCACTAATGCAAGGCAATTCTTTAACAGTAATGATCTCCACTCCTGTTCCCTGCTCCATCCGTTGATCAGATATATGACCGGAAAAATAACAGCCGTTTCTTTTGATAACAAAGAGCAAGCAAATGCCAACAGATGCAGAAGAAGAAACAACCATTTGCCAGACATGAAGAACAGATTCTGAAAATACAATCCTATAACAAAGAACAAAGAGAGAATAACATCGGCCCTGCCAGGGATCCATGCCACAGAGCCTAAAAGAACCGGATGCAATGCAAATAAAAGCATTACGGTAAACGCGGAACGAACTGACATTTTACTTTGTAATGCGATCTTGAACATGAATGCAATATTGAATACATGCAACAACACATTGGTTAAATGATACATCCATGCATTCATGCCGCCAATATGGTAATCTACAATATAGCTCCCGAACAAAAAGGGACGATAGTATATCTCGTTGGTAGGTTAGGTGAACCACTCAGCCAGGCTTTTCCATTCACTCAAAAAGGCCTCATTCTTCAGGATCAGCCATTGCTCATCCATAGGTGAGAAATCAAACCCCAGGGCTCTAAGGTAAAGCAGAACAGGCATCACCAGCAAAACAGCCAAAGCCATTCGTTCATTTTCAAGGAACTTTAAAATACCGGTTGATCGCGAGTTTTCCATTTCTCTTGCAAGTTAGAGATTTTTCCAATTCTCTCAAATTGATGTCCACTTGTAAATACAGCATAGCCACATTTACATTCTTCAAAAAGAACGTATGGAATCGTCACTAATTTTACATCATAATAACAAACGAAGTAATAAACCCTAAAACCTAATATTATGAGCTTAATCAATGATCAGCAAAAAATGTTAGACATTATTTTTGCTAAAAGGAACAGAACCTATGGAGCCTACGCATTACGCTCTGCATATGGCAACACACTTTTTCGCTCACTATTTATTGTTGCATTCACCGTGTTCACATCGGCTGGACTTGCAAGCTGGCTTAAAAAAGAGCATGGCAGCAAACATGAATTAACAGGACAGATCAATGACTCTACAACCATTCGTGTTATCAAAGTTGAAATTCCTGAAGATATTGCTGAACCAAAGCAAATGGCCAATAACACAAAAAAACCAGCGTCTGCCGCGAATAACAACTCACAGTCAACCATCATCAGGAACAATGCTCCTGATACGGCACATCAATTTGTGAATACAGACCTGAACATAACTCATACTGGCACTACCAGTAGCGATGGTACTGACAATGGCCAGAATGCCCTAACTGGAAATGGCAAAGGAACTGAAACCTTGGTGATCACAAATCCGCTTGACCTGTTTGCCGTAGATGAGAATCCAGAATTTGAAGGTGGTTACAATGCCTTACTATCATTCGTAAGGAAGAATCTGATATACCCGAATATGGCCGTTGAGAATAACAAGCAGGGTACGCTCTATGTGAAATTTGTAGTAAATGAAGAAGGGCAAGTAAGTCAGATCACACTCATGAATAATTTGGGATATGGCTTGGATGATGAAGCCATGAGGGTTGTAAGCAAGATCCCAAAATTCAAATCGCCCGGCAAGGTAAAAGGCAAGCCTGTAAAAACATACTATCAACTTCCAATAAAGTTTAAATTAGGTTAGTGTTAAACTTTTGGTGTAAAAAAGCTGTCTCCTACAAAGGCAGCTTTTTTTGTATCCTTTACTATGTGTTGCATTATAATGAACAAACCCATGTTTAAAATCAAATGAAGCCAAACATTTACAGCAGTTCTTATACAGTAAATTCGTAAATACAAAATAAACTATGCTTCATTTCATCTTACAAACAGGAGCAGCTGTGGCTACCATGGCTGAAAATGCAGACTCATTGGCAAATGCCAATATTCCTACAGGAATTGCGCAACCGGCAGCCGCTGCAGCTGAAACCATCGCAGAAACAAAGGTATCTCTGATGGAAATGGTCATGAAAGGCGGACCGATCATGATCCCTTTGGCCTTGTTATTGTTCGTAAGTATTTATATCCTGGTAGAGCGTTTGATCGTTCTGTCAAAAGCAAGTAAAAAACTACCAACCCTTGTAACCACACTCAAAGACATGATCCATAAGGGTGATGTGGCCAATGCCCGCTCCTTCTGCAAAAATCTGAACACACCTGAATCTTTGATGATTGAACAAGGTGTTTCACGCGTTGGACAGTCTGTTCAGGAGATCCGTGAGGCCATGAATAAAAGTGGCGCGAACGAGATCGCTAAACTTGAAAAGAATCTGAATGTTCTGAATATTGTTGGGCGCATTGCCCCAATGTTTGGATTCGTTGGTACCATTGTTGGGGTTATCAAGATCTTTTACGATATCTCCTTAGCAAAAACCGTGGAGATTGAGGTAATATCTACAGGTTTATATCAAAAGATGGTGAGCTCGGCCAGCGGTCTGATCGTAGGTTTGATCGCATTTATCGGATACCACTGGATCAATTCCCGCCTTGACAAACTAGCGCATCGCATGGAAGATACCCAGATCCAGTTCCTGGATATGCTGAATGAGCCAAGCAAATAAATTATGTGACGTATGGAATTATAATTAATTCCGCATCTAAATTACAACAACATGGGATTACGAAAACGACATAGAGAAGCAGAAGTTAGTACAGATTCATTGAATGACATCATGTTCTTTCTCTTACTTTTCTTCCTCATTCTATCCACAATGGTAAGTCCTAATGCCATTAAGGTAAACTTGCCAAATGCAAAGTCGAAGGAAACAATAGACAATAACCAAAAACCTATTCACGTGGCTGTTTCAAAGGATAGAAAATTCTTCGTGAACAATGTGGAAGTTGAATTTGCAACCCTGGAACAAGAGATCTCCAAACTATCAGTAAAACAGACCGATCCAACTGTTGTAATGCACCTTGATAAAAATCTGACCATTCAGGATCAGGTTGACATCATGACCATTTGCAACAAGCTTAAATGCAAAACAGTATTGGCAACTTCAGCAAGTAACAGCAACTGATCATGTACCTGAGTAAACAAGACGAAATAAAGAATAAAAGTATCTCTGCCGTAATTACACTGGCCATTTTTACGCTTTTGTTGTTGTTTCTTATCTTCTTTCATTTGATCACCCCCAATCCACCATTTCCTGATTCTGGTGGCGGCGGCGGCATGGAAATGGCTCTTGGTATGATGGATGTTGGAAATGACAATGTAGATTACGAGCACATGGGCGCAGCACAAGAAGTTGTAGTGAGCGAAGAACCAGTAAAGCAAGAAGAATTGCTCAGTGATGAGAACAGCAACATTTTCATAAATGAGACGGAAGTAAAAAAGGACCCTGAAAAACCTATTGAGCAAGTAAAACCTGAGATACGCAATAACACTGTAGTTATCAAGCCGGTGGTCAAAGAAAAAACACTTGCTGAAAAATTAGCCGAAAAATACAAAAAGGAAAGTGGTAAGAATGGCGGAGGTGTAGGCGATAATGGGATGGCCGGTCAGCAAGGAAGTCCGGACGGCAACCCTAACGGCAGTGGCACCGGTGGTTCCGGCGGAGGAACCGGAGGCGGTCATGGAACAGGTAATGGTCCTGGCAATGGCCCCGGAAGTGGTCCGGGTTCTGGTGTTGGTAACGGTTATAAATTCTCTCTTGACGGACGTTCTGTGATCAAACCACCTACCCTGCCAAAAGACACTAAAGAAGAAGGGAAAGTGGTAGTGAATATTGTGGTAGACAGTGAAGGTAATGTGATCGAGGCAGATCCTAATGGCAGAGGAACAACCACCTCAAGTGCACTCTTAAAAGCAAAAGCTCGTCAGGCTGCGATGGCCACAAAATTTAATATTGACGGTAAAATGGGCGAACAACGAGGTACCATTACCATCATATTTGCATTCGATTAACAATGACCTACGAACAAACGTTAGATTATTTATTCTCACGTTTGCCTATGTTCCAACGCATAGGTGCGGCCGCTTATAAAGCCGACCTTGACAACACCTACAAGATCTCTGAACTACTTGGTAATCCGCACAAAAAATTAAAGTGCATTCATGTTGCCGGTACCAACGGCAAAGGCAGCAGCAGCCATATGCTTGCATCAATATTACAACAAGCCGGATATAAGACCGGCCTGTATACCTCTCCTCATTTGGTTGATTTCAGAGAACGCATCAAGATCAATGGAAAGATGATCCCAAAAAAAGAGGTGGTTGAATTCGTTGATCATTACCAAAAGGATTTTGAGGCTATTGAACCAAGTTTCTTCGAATGGTCAGTTGGTTTAGCTTTTCATTATTTTGCCAAGGAAGAGGTGGATGTTGCTGTTATTGAGGTTGGGCTTGGCGGGCGGCTAGATTCAACCAACATCATTACTCCGCTTGTGTCGCTGATCACCAATATCAGTTACGATCACATGAATCTTTTAGGTGACACACTGCAGAAAATAGCTGCAGAAAAAGCAGGGATCATAAAGAACAAAGTACCGGTAATTGTTAGCCAACAACAAAGTGACATTTACCCTGTGTTCAACGCGAAAGCACAGGATATGAAGGCGCCCATTGAATACGCCGACAAACGTTACAAGGTACTTTCACATACACACCTAAAGCACAAACTTGCCTGCGAAATCCTGGACAAAAAGAAAGAAACACAACTCAGTGTTGAACTGGATCTGTGTGGAGATTACCAATTGAAAAATGTGCTAGGGGTTTTAGCAACATTGGATGTTCTCATTGATTCAGGATTCATCATTGAACAAAAGGATATTCAAAAAGGGTTGGCCAATGTTACAACTTTAACAGGTCTGGCAGGTCGCTGGCAAACCATTTCTGAAAAACCACTGGTAATTGCAGATACCGGACATAATGAAGATGGTATTAAACAGGTGATCGCCAATTTAGCAAGATACGAATTCAAGCACCTGCACATGGTAATTGGGATGGTGAACGATAAGGACATTGTAAAGGTTTTAAAACTGCTTCCTTCGTCTGCCCATTATTACTTTGTAAAAGCCTCGGTGCAACGTGCCTTGGGTAGTGAAGAACTTCAGGAAAAGGCCAAACAATGCAAGCTCCAGGGAAAGGCCTATGCCACTGTTTCTGAAGGTCTGAAAGCCGCTAAAAAGGCCTGCAAAAAGGAAGATGTGATATTTGTTGGCGGCAGCACGTTTGTAGTGGCAGACCTGTTAAGTGGGGTTTAAACAAACATTTGCAAATTACCTGCAAACCTTTACATTTGTACCCATAAAATTAATCAGATCATGAATTTTCCAGCAGATTTAAAATACACCAAAGATCACGAGTGGATCCGCATAGAAGGTGATAATGCAACCATTGGTATTACCGATTTTGCACAAAAAGAATTAGGTGACATTGTTTATGTAGATGTTACAACATTAGGTGAAACCGTTGATAAAGACGCTGTGTTTGGAACTGTTGAAGCAGTGAAAACTGTTAGCGACCTATTCATGCCTGTAAGCGGTGAGGTGTTAGAGGTTAACAAGGATATTGACAGCGCCCCTGAAAGCGTAAACAAAGATCCTTACGGTGCTGGCTGGATGATCAAGATCAAGATCACAAACGCATCTGAAGTTGCCGGCTTATTAAGTGCAGACGATTATAAAAAACTGATCTGAGCTTAATTTTCAAAAAGAGATAATATCCTGCCCCTTTCCCTACACGGAAAGGGGTTTTTCATATGGTAGAATTCATTCTAAAGTATAGCAAGATCCTGGCCATTGGTTGGGCATTGATCATACTAGGACTATGCTCCATTCCAGGTCAGTTCATCCCTTCGGTGAGTTTACTCGAATTATTGAGTTTTGACAAATGGGTACATGCGGGCATGTTCTTTGTTTTGTGTATGCTAATCTTTTTGCATCTATTGCAGGTTAATCGCAGCACACAAGCCATTTATCTTTTCATGTCATTATGCGTGGTCTATGGATGTTTGCTTGAAGTGATGCAAGGAACACTTTTCAGCAATCGTAGTGCAGATTGGCATGATATGGTGGCCAATACCTTCGGATGCCTTATGGCCCTTTTGTTTTACAGGAAAATTTACAATGTTTTGATCAGTATCAGATAGAGCCTTTTGAAGACTTTCGCACCTTCTTGGTCTTCTTGTATTTCATGATCCCCGGGCAGCTATCGCACTTGTTCTTTCGAAGGAAACAACCCTGCAGCGTAGTGGCAGCGATGGCCATAATGAACCCGAAAACTATGATGCGCTTGAAACTCATGACTAATACCAAATGTAATTAATTAGGCGCAATTAAAAAAATCAGCGTTAATGACGCCCCTTTACAAAACCAGGGCAGGAATCGCACTTGTTCTTCTTAAAGGTTGAGCAACCCGACACTACGAGCGCAATTACCATTAATGAATTCAAGAGGAAGGTTCTCACAGACATAAAATTTAAAGCAAGTATACGTTATTATTAGTAATTTTAGTGGTGAATATGAAACCTCTTTTCCACCTAGGCCGTTATTTTATGTTAATGGCAAGAGTTTTTAGCAAGCCTGAGAAGTTATCCATTTACATCAGGCAGATCCTGTATGAAATGAATACACTAGGTGTTGGTTCTCTTGGATTGATCGCGATCATTTCTGTATTCATGGGTGGAGTTATCACCATTCAATCTGCATACAATTTCACCAGCCCATTTATTCCACTATATGCCATCGGCTTGGGTACACGTGAATCTATCGTGCTTGAATTCTCTCCAACTATCATAAGTCTTATCCTAGCGGGTAAGGTTGGATCAAATATTGCTTCAGAAATTGGCACCATGAGGATCAGTGAACAAATAGATGCACTTGAGATCATGGGTATCAACTCTGCAAGTTATCTGATCTTGCCAAAGGTTATTGGTGCCATGTTGATCAATCCCTTTCTAATTGTTATAAGCATGTTCCTTGGTATCCTGGGTGGCTACATCATGGGTGTTACTTCAGGAGCCTGCTCCTCGTATGAATACATCTTTGGTATTCAATCTTTTTTTATTCCTTTCAATGTCTATTATTCCTTGACCAAAACAGTGATCTTTGCATTCATCATCACCTCGGTTTCTGCATATCACGGTTATTATACTGAAGGTGGTGCATTAGAAGTGGGCAGAGCCAGCACAAAATCTGTAGTATACAACAGTATTCTTATTTTGATCACTAACCTTGTTATCACACAGATCATGTTGGTATGATAGAGCTGAAGGACATAACAAAAAGTTTTGGTGAACGCACAGTGGTTGAAAATGTATCCTTCACATTTCAAACAGGGAAAACCAATTTAGTGATCGGCGAAAGTGGATCAGGTAAAACAACCTTACTGAAGATCATGGTTGGCCTTCATCAACCAGATTCAGGATCTGTGATCTACGACGGGCGAGATTTTACATCGCTTAGTGAAAAGGAAAAACAAACAGTTAGAAAAGAAATTGGCATGTTGTTTCAGGGAGGCGCATTGTTCGATTCCATGAATTTGGAACAGAACGTTCGTTTCCCATTAGACATGTTCACCGAATTAACAGAAGCTGAAAAATTGGACAGGGTGAATTTTTGTCTTGAAAAAGTTAAGTTAACCGGTAAGAATAAACTCTTCCCATCGGAGTTAAGTGGCGGGATGAAAAAAAGAGCGGCTCTAGCAAGAGCCATTGCCAATAACCCGAATTACTTGTTTTGCGATGAGCCTAATTCCGGACTGGACCCAAAAACATCCATTGTAATTGATGAGCTGATCAGTGAGATCACACGTGAATTGAACATCACAACCATCATTATCACGCACGATATGAATAGAGTAATGGAGATCGGAGAAAATGTAATGATCATTTACAAAGGAAAGAATTGGTGGACAGGCACTAAGAATGAAATACTGAACACAAGCAACAAAGAACTTTTTGACTTTGTGTTCGCAAGTGAATTCATTAAGAAGGTATACAGGAAAAATTCTTAGGTAGCAATTGGCTTATCGTCCAAATTGCGGGTATCCAGCGCATCGCGTAATCCGTTCCCAACCAACATGAATGCAAGTACCAGGATAGCAGTAGCAATGCCCGGAACAATAGCGAGGTAAGCTTTGCCTAACAACATGTAACCGTAGTGCGCATTACTCATCTCTCCCCATGAAGGCACCGGAGGTTGTGCACCAATACCAAGGAAACTCAAACCGGCTTCCGTTAGAATTGCCGAAGCGAAATTACTGGCCGCCATTACCACAACCGGACCAAGTACATTGGACAGAACGTGACGTGTAATGATGCGCATGTTTTTAAACCCTAAAGCGCGTCCGGCATCCACAAATTCTTTTTCACGAATACTAAGTATTTGTCCGCGAACAACACGTGCAGTTTCCACCCACATAGTTAAGCCCACAGCAATGAACACCTGCACGATACCCTTGCCCAATACCAATGTAATAGCGATCACCAACAACAAGGTTGGTATACTCCAAACCACATTGATAAGCCACATGATACATGTATCTACTGTACCGCGGTAATATCCTGCAATAGCGCCCAGGAAGATCCCAATGAACAACGAGATCACAACAGACACCAGACCAACACTTAAACTGATACGTGTGCCTATCATCAGACGGCTTAAAAGATCTCGGCCTGCAATATCTGTTCCCAGATAGAACTTCTTGGTGACAAATGCATTCTTCTCAATATCTGCTTTTAATTCCTTGATTGACTTTTCTATTTTAACCGGATTTCCAACCTCATAGAATGATACCTTCTGTCCAACTGTATCATAGGTCATTGGGTGCTTTAGGTCTATGGCATAGAGCACATCGGCCATGTCAAACTTGATCTTAGTACCCGAGAACTTATTATCTCCGGTATATTCCTCCACCAAAATGGTATTATCGTGGAATTCATAATCCGCCATTGGAATGGTGGTAACATCCTCAGGCTTACCAAACAACATCTTCTCAAAAAAATTCTTTGGATCTTGCTCCTGGTTTTTCTTAACCGTTAAGCAGGTGATAGAGAATCCCGGAGGTTTAGTTTGAAGTTCAGGCTTCTGCGAATTGGCGTATGGTGTAGAGTCAGGGGTGATCAAGTAACCTAAAATAGAAACGATGGATGCGAACACAATGATCACCAAGCCGAACATGGACAACTTTTGTTTCTTAAAGCGACGCCATGTTTCTGCTGTCAACGATTCAGATTCAAACTCCTTATTTTTCTTTTTAAAAAACACCTTATTCTTTCCATTTTGGTTTAAAAAACTT
>DAISHL010000047.1:0-9801 GCA_036822555.1 Bacteroidota bacterium
AATGTGTCTTGTTCTTTTCATAGCTGACATATCTAAATTAAACTTTTATTTCGTTTAATTATATGTCCTATTTTGGGGGATGGGTACACTATCTGTAACTGCAGTCTCTGAGTATTTGAAAGCAACTGCCCCATCCCACCGGCTTCTATTCGCAAGGCATTAGAAATTACATAACCAGCGGCAGCATATACTCTGTTTCTGTCAAAAAATTTCTGTGCAGCATTCACAAACACTTCGTTGTATAACGACAGATACATGGCACCTTTTACCATCTCCGGTTTTTGAAGCGGTATATTCACACCAAGAAAATACCTGAAACGCAGTTTATGGTTGGTAGTAAAAAACCTCTCTTCAAGTCTAAGACGATGTTGTATGTACATTCGTTTGATATTTTGGCGAAGTGTCAGTTGCTGAAATAGCCTGTGCTCATCTATATATCTCTTTTCAGGAACTCCATCAATGTATGGCTGCGAGTGAATGAAGGCATATCCCATCATGAGATTACATTTTTGAGGTACAAGATCATAGCCCACTCCCGTTCGTAACAGTAATTGTTCCAGATCCTTCCCATGGTCGTAATTACGCCATTGAACCTCATGATGCCAGTTAATTTTCTTACCGATCTTAGCGTTGCCAAAATACATGTACCACGCACCAATGTCTGATTCCTGAGCCTTTACAAAGGAACATAAACCCCATATGAAACAGATGTGTAAAAAAAACTTAGGCATAACTCAAAGATACATCGGTTTTCGAGTTCTTTCAATTAAGAGTAACTAACAACAATCATTTAATTGTTCTTTAGATAAGGCTCAAATACCTTGATCTTATTGGTTACCATCAGATAGATCAGACCACTGATAATGGCAGCAAAGAAACACCATACAGAGATGATGTAATTGGAGTAGAAAATATAGGAGAGTATATAGGAACCGAAGATCAGTAGTCCTAAAAATGGCACATACCTCAACGACGACAATAACAGTGGTAATAAAGTTGCGGCTAGATAGAACATGGTCGCCAAAGGATGATTTCGCAGCGGGTACTCCAATAGGTAATCGATATGATATCCATTGATACTCGCAGACGATGTATATATGAACAGCATTACACATGCGGTGAAGGCAAATACCAATCCTATTAATAGTGTAACGCCAATGATCTTCCTGCGTACTGGATGCATTTCTATTTTAAGTACCGACCATGGTACCCAAACAGGCCAGAGTACAAGGGCAAAAAACAAGAACATCTTTACGGCATATCCGTCCCAGGAAGCTATATCCGTTTGACTCAAAAAATTCCATATCAGCCCTTCAAAGAACTGCTGCGTTCCGAATACTAGCGGAATACTAGCGAACAACCGTTGTTCAGGTTGCTCACATTTTTTCAATGCAAGAAAACCTGAAGTACAAAGTACTCCACAGGAAATAAAACTGGCGGTTGCAGAGAAACACATAATGAAATATCAAACAATGTACACTTCTTTAAGAAAATTTCCTAATGGCTATTTTCCACGGTACAAATATGAGTGTGGCGTAGTATAACGGATACCTACTTCAAAACCTCCCTTATAGTTGCTGGCATACCTGAGTTTTGATATGGTAAGATCATAGCTTGCAAAAAATGAATACTGTTCTCTTAACTCTAAACTGCCTGAAAAAACAAGAGCATCCCTCACTCTGTAATACAAACCATAACCAAAAGAATTCTGTTTGTTCTTTCCGGTATACCTTGTGCTTTGGCTAAAGTAGTGTTTCACCATGGACCCTATCAAAAGCTCGGAAGCCGGACCTTGCATTTGCAATAGGAATTCCGGGGCAATAGCCATGTTGCGTATTCCTGTGCTCTTGGTAAGATCTCCATGGATCACAAAGCGCATCTTCTCGCGATTGCTAACAGGAATATATTCAGAACGTGCACGTACCAAATTATACATGGAGAATCCTATATGTGCGTTAAAGAGCTTATTCACATCAAAGCCTTTTACATTATGGTCATACACCCACAACACTCCTGAACCCACATCCAAAGCCGTATATTGCTGCACTACAAAATTCTCCTTAGAGGCCATGTTTGCATCATACCCATATCCATTATACTGATTTGGAAACAAGAATCCTGAGTGATCTAATCGGCATTGCATATAACTTCCCATCACACCACCTAACAAAACATTACGCTCATTGATCTTTACTCCTGACGAAAGAGATACAGCCCCTCTGTTCCTGCTTAATATACCCGCCCCGGCCTTATCGCTAATAAACATTACCCCGGCATTTATTCCACTAAAACCCTTTCCGGATGAAGAGGATGTTCTTTTGTTCCCTTTTTTTGCTTCGCTTAGGATACTGAATTCGATACTGGCCCCATAGGTCTTATAGGAATTTGTAACACTCTTCCATTGTTCCTTATTGATCACCGAAGCTTTAACATTGGCTTCTGAAGCTACCAATGCCGGATTTGCCATGGCAGACAGTTCCTTGTACCTCACAAAATGAACTTCCTGCGCAAATGAATAATTCAGCATGTAACAACAAAACAATATAAGTATGACTAACTTTTGAAGCATCCTAACGAATTAATGTAATATTACCTTTTTTATTAATTGCCTTCGCACCTTTATAGGTTGCAACAATTTGATATATATAAACCTCACTACCCAATGGTTTTCCGCGCAATGTTCCATCCCAGCAAAAATCTGGATCCTCAGATTCAAAAACTTTTTCTCCCCATCGATTAAAGATCAACACATTGAATGTTTCATTGCAGTGCTTCCAGCCTTTTAAACAAAAAAGATCGTTCTCCCCATCACCATTGGGTGTAAAGGCGTTTGGAGCCGAGAAATTATTTGCACCAACAATATTTACCTCAAGCGTAATGCACGAGGTGGTTTCACACGCTAAGTTCTTTGCAAACACACAATAATCACCTGTTTCTATAGGCATAGTGGTTGGGTCAGTACAATCATAACAACTCAAGGAACTTGGAGAGGACCAGGAGTAAGACATTGCACCGGAAGCCATAAATTTAACTTCTGTTTCCTGACAGACCAAAGTTGTTGACGATGACATTTTAAGATCAGGATATGTATCTACTGTTACAGTTAAGGCAATGGAATTAGAAATTCCACACGTACTATCAATGATAAAATATGTTTGTTCAGTTATAGGTGTAACAATTAATTGGCTACCAGAATTTAAGTAATTACCGTTTTGATCGTACCATTTTAAACCACAATTATTATTTGTTTGCAAAGTTGCCGTATTTCCGGCACACACAACCATGTTGTTAGCCGGTGTTAAATTTTCGGGGTCTTTACAACCATTGAATTTAGCAATAAAGCCATCATATGCGCCACCTCCGTATGTCGACTGAAATCCGTTCGCACTGCCAAAATAACCTCCACCCGATCCGGTTGTTTTGCCTATAATATAAACATTCCCATTCAAATCGGTTCTACAATGTGCCAGATCTTCTGAGCTAGTGCTTCCATAATACGTACTCCATTGTCGTATACCTTTTTTTGAAAATTTGGTCAGAAAAATATCATATGCTCCTCCACCATAATTTGACTGGTAAGAACATGGCGTAGTAATTGATGATGACGAACAGGTATTGCCACATAAATAAATATCATCATTCACATCTACAGCGCAGTAATTCGAAGGCTCAATGCCAGTACCACCATAAAATGTGCACCATTGCCTAACGCCGTTGGAATTCAATTTTAATAAAAACGCATCTCTCGATCCGCCCCCATAATTACCTTGAAAGCTTCCCGGAGTTGATATCACACCAGGAATGCCATAAGCTGTGGCGCCTGAAACAATAAGATCATTATTAGAGTCCAGAACACAATCATTAGCCCAGTCATTATTAGCATGGCCATAATACGTTGCCCAAATCCTGTTTCCGTTCTCATCAAACTTCACGATCAATGCATCACCCATCTGCTGCTTAAAAACACCCATTGTCATAGGATCTACACCACCTCCGTAATTTGGCTGATGACTGCCCGGTGTAGATATGTTTATAGAAGAAGTACTTGTACCAACCATGTACACGAAACCAGCCTTATCATATACGCAACTCTCTGCAAATTCAGTTCCATAGGAACCATAATACGTCGACCACAATCGACTTCCTGAAATGCTGAATTTTGCTAAAAAAGCATCTGTTTTACCTCCAAAAACTGATTGATATGCGTTCGTGCTTGCAATAACATTTTGGACATTGGGTGAAGCAGTACCACCACAAAAAAAGAGATTGTCATTCGAATCAAAGCAACAATCATTTATTATATCCCCTCCGGTTCCGCCATAATAAGTTCCCCAAATCCGAATGCCACTGCTGTCAAACAAGGCACAAAACCAATCATATTTATCGGGACTTTGACCATTGTTCCAAACAGGCTGATGACATCCCGGAGTAGCGATAACACCTGCCAAAGTAGAAGCAGTTACGCCAACCAACGACACGTAATTACCATTTAAATTTACAGCGCAAGCCGAACCCCAATCGCCATGATCTCCTCCATAATACGTGCACCAAAGCCTGTTACCGTTGGCATCGTATTTAGCTAAAACGGCATCACCTGTAAACCAATCAGAATTTTGTGCATAACCTCCGTATATAACTTGATGTGCACCTACAGTTGCAATGTTTGACTCAGAATCAGTGCCACCTGTGACATACAAATTACCTGTTTTGTCCACACAGCTTCCAATATACCAATCCAGTTTATTTCCACCAAAATACGTTCCCCACAATCTCACTAAAGGATCAATGATCAGTTCTTTTGTTTTATCCACATGGTCAATGGCAAATGAAATAATTTGACCTTGTACTTTCCATTTGGCCTTTAATTTTTTTCCATCCTGTAACACTTCCGGCGCCTCTTCTATTATGTCACCTAACGGTGTTTTGATCATTAAGTTTCCTTTATGATCAATAAGAATGGTATCTGCGCCTGAAATTTCCCATTTTATTTGCGCATGGTCATAGCCCGGCGATACACGATAATCATACTTTAAATTACCATTCCTGTTGTACCAAAGAAGATCAATACCGTTATAAATATTCTTATAACATACCCGCTTGAAGCTTCTCACACCTAACACACCATTAGGGCAAACCTGAGAATAATAATTATCCTTGCCAGGTAATGGTTCCTCTTTGACCACCTGACAATCACTATTTGCATTTATCCAATTTACATCCAATCTAAAAATTGTACTTTTTGAAGGTATCTTTTTTGGTTTATCCTGAAGCACTCTTGTTGGTAGTTTTTCCTCTGTCCACTCATCAACTCTATGCAACTGGTATGAAACACCATTTTTGCGTAAAAAGAATTTTAGATCTTCACTATGCCCGCTGAATAATACATCTGTCCTTGGTCTCGAAAATTGATCAGAAAGCTGGCCCCTATTCTCCTTAAATACCAATTCATTAATTTGCTTAGGCATGGTGCCGGCAAATGAAATCATAGTGAGCATGATCGCAATAACATGATATGTGAATCGCCCTCTTTTCATCGCAGCAATGTGATATTACCCTTTTTATCAATTACAGTAGCTCCCTGATAGGTAGCCATGATGTGATACACGTAGCCGTCGCTGCTTAGCGGTTTTCCGCGCAACGTACCATCCCAGCAAAAATCTGGATCCTCAGATTCAAAAACTTTTTCTCCCCATCGGTTAAAAATGAACACACTGAATGTTTCATTGCAATGCTTCCAGCCTTTTAAACAAAACCGATCATTCTCACCATCACCATTGGGTGTAAAGGCATTGGGAGCAGTATAACTCTGTCCTTGCTCAACGGAAGCATATGTTGAATCCGTAATGCTGCAATAGTCATTCTCTACTTTCACCCAATAAGATCCGGTAGCAGACGGTTTAATGGTTTGTGTGGTCTCACCTGTGTTCCAGTAATAACTGGCACCTGTATTGCCTGCATCTAAAACCAAAGTGCTGCCGTTGCAATTAATGGATTTTTCTTCCAGCGAAGGCACAGGCTTTGGGCCGTACTTAATGAAGATCCGGATAGAATCAATGATATTACAGGTGCTTGAGTCGGCTCCTGCGATCACAAAAGCCGTGTAAGTTCCGAAAGAATTGTAGGCATGCACCAATGATGCTGTGTTTACCGCCGGGGATCCATCACCGGGAATAATGGTTACAGAACCCAGATTGGCATTGGTGGCAAAAGTGGCTGTAATAGGACTGCAACTTTTTAAAACACCTCCCAAAGAGGAATTGGCATTCACAAAGGTTTGCAGATCGATCTTCACAAAACCATCTGAATTTTGCAAGTAATTATTGCCGCCGGTTGACATACTGTCCTTGATATTAAATGCACTGTATGCTCCGGGTGTAACGGGCCAATCATCAGCCACACATACCGCATGGTAAAAATAACCACGATCATCAAAATAATTCAATCCGCCATCATCATGATCTTCAAAGTGCAAGGCATCACTTCCATAGTAACTTCCGAATTTCAGGGACGATAAATTTGGATTGAATACTCCCAGATACATATTGCCTTTTGCACTTGAAACAGATTTAAATGCATCCGGAGTTACGGGCAATCCCGGATGTGCAAATCCTCCGAAATAGATATAACCGCAACTATCAATGTTCATCGCATCCAGGTCCATTTTATAATCACCTAGTGTTGGATACCCGAAACGTGCGATCACCGGAATCTGTGAGATGAGCGGATCTAACTTATAAAAGAACACACTTCCTGTATTGATATTGTAGGCTCCCGGAGTTGGTGTTGTTAAGTTCGGGTTAACCGAGTTTCCGATGATGTACAGGTTGTCGTTAAGATCAAGGTCAAACCTTATGGCCTCTGTTGATCTGGCGCCAATGTAACTTGAGAGCTGCGGAAAACCTTGAAGTGTATCCAGAGAGAACGCTACCATATCCAGAGTTGACACACTTGTTGAATGCACTGCACCAGGTGTGGTAGGGAAATTCTTGCTGTTGGTTGTACCCGCACAATAGAGCTTGCCAGAACGTGAAATTCTCAGACCGGTTGGACTGTTGTTTGAACTGCCGCCATAATATGTACTCCAGAACAATGAACGTAAATCAGCTGTAATTTTTGTGATCACGATATCACTAAAACCATTGGAATCTGAGTATTCACGATAACTTCCAGGTGTAGTCGGATAATCATGGGATAATGTACTTCCTATCACGTAACAATTGTTCCACTTGTCCATTATCAGCTCACCAAAACTGTTTTGTGCGGGATAATACCAGGTTGATTTTCCAACAGTTGAAAAAGCTTCTGCCCTTGAACCTCCAAGAAAAGTGGAACCCTTAAGAATGCTTCCTGATGTATCCAGTTTTATGACAAAATAATCGGTTTTGCCGTTCAATAATTGCTGATATCCATTTTTAACCACAGGAAAGGTATCAGAGTTTGTTGAACCGAATATTGCTATTTCATCCAACTGTATAGCGCAATTAATAATGAGCTCTTCTTTATTACCACCTATGTAGGTTGAAAAGAACTTAGCAGTACCGGTGGCGTTGAATTTTGATAGTGTGTTGTCGTGAAAGCCGCCTCCATAAGTCAACTGAATTGCCCCAACCGTTGTTGGATAATGCTTTGTAATATTCATGGAACTCAAATACATATTTCCCATTTTGTCAGGTACAACACCTAAACCAAAACTCACTGACTCTGAACCCGAGTAAGAAGAAGCTACTACCACGGGATCAATAACCAACTCAAACGAAGGGTCATAAGAACCGTTGATCTGAAAACCGATACATTTCTCATTCAATAGCCGGTATTCACAATTCACCTTTACTTTTTTTCCTGACCTTATTTGATATGCTTCAGGAATACTCTCTACAACATCACCAACAGATGTTCGTATTACCAGCTTACCATTTATTACCTCAACACCATTGGTATGATCATACTTAAGTTGTATCTGTTTGATGTCAGCAAAAGGTTTCACTATCACATCATACTTCAGCTGATGTTTTCCGTAAAACCGAATATCGATGCCTTGGTACACCGACGTAAATGTGAGTTTCATAAACCCATTGACCTTACTTGCCCAATGTGCAGGGTCATTGTCCAAAAAATAATTGAAATACTCCGGCACCTGAGATTCAGCGATATTCTTGTCAAAACTTCCTCCTACGAATTCTACCTTATATACATGCCCTTTAATAACAGGTTCTGTAATAGATCTTTCTTTAGAGCCATCCATCCTATGGTGGTGCGCTTTTGAAATATCATTCGCATCATACAATTGCCAGGTGAGTCCCTTCTCTTCTATAAAGAACTGGCATGCTGCATAATCAGCTCCATATTTTACATGCTCAGGCCATTGATGTTTGTTCTGTTTAAAAATAAGATCTCCATTACCCGATAAAAGGATAAAGGTCAAATGGACGAAAAAGACAAGTAAATATACCTTTCTCATACCCTAAAGTTACATTTAAAAAATCCAACAAAAAAGAAATCCAATAATTGGTTAGATTCTGCCAATATCTGGTTGAATGCTTTCAACATTCGTGTTTGGAAAGCATATCAGCAACCTTTTTATCAATGATCAGAGTAAGATCGTCAGAAGTAATGGTATTCAATGACAGCCAACGAAACGATTGTGCACCTTCCTTTTCGGCATAATCATGAGCTGTATCACTTCCAACAACATCCTTATTATACTTTGCCTTTACGGTATAATAAATACTGATCACCTGATTGTTGGGTGCAAATGCAGACTCCACAAAAAAATCAGTGGTATAAAAATGATCTACGATCTCAACGTCGAGATCCAATTCCTCAATGAATTCTCTTTTTAAACAATCGATAGTTCCCTCGCCAAATTCAAGACCGCCTCCGGGAAATTTCGTGATCCTGTGACCTTTTATAAATTCATCGCTCACCAGAACTTTTCCATTCTGGATCAACAGGCCGTATACGCGAACATTGAAACGATGCATTAAATGACAAGATAGGAAAAGATAAGGGAAATTCGAAGTACGAAATATGAATTTAGAATGAAGGAACTAAAACAAGAAGTTTAATTCAGAGTTTTATGACATACCAATATATTCGTACTTCATTGCTCTTCTCAGGACTTCACAGCCCTTGTCATCTCTCGCTTTCCGGGTGCACCAGGCAATGTATGAACCTCATATCCGATGTCTTTAAGATCTCTTTTAAATTGTCCCTGGGCACAAAAAGTAACCAGGGCACCACCCGTTGCAATGGAATGGTAGAGTTTTTCGAAGACCTCTTTTGTCCACATATGCGGCACATGGCGAGGCGCAAAGGCATCGTAAAACACAAGATTAAGGTTCTTATCAAGTGTATATTCAGAAAAATCAGTGAGTATCTTATTCAATGTGAATTGAGGAATAATATTGGTCTCTAATCCATAAGGTGCTTTAATGATGGAATCTATCAGGACCTTATTTGACTCGTCAAACTTTCCATGATAATCCAGTGACTCATAAAACCCTTCAGGAAAAGGATGCTTCTCTATACCAAAATAACTGATCTTTAAATTGTTATTCTTTGCATATTCGGCAGAAAGCATAGCATTAAGCCCACTACCAAATCCTACCTCTAAAAGTTTAATATCGTTAATGCCTTTGTCATGCAGATATTTTAATCCGTGATCTATGAATACATGCTTACTTTCTGCTAATGCTCCGTGACGTGAATGGTAAGTCGCGTCATACTGCTTGCTGTAAATAGAATTTGATCCATCATTGGTGTTTATCACTTCCAGATCTGTATTTACAATAGTTCATTAAT
>DAISHL010000048.1:0-9757 GCA_036822555.1 Bacteroidota bacterium
CGATGATAAGGCCTGCCCGCACACCTCTGATTGCGGAAGACCAGAGACCAATAACGAGTACAACGACTTCGTTGATCTGAACAATGACGGCAAAGCACAGCCAAACGAATGTTACAGCTGTTGGGACCTTAACAAGAACTTCAAGAACGACTTTGATGAGGACTTGAATGTTGACGGTGTTTTCAACGAGGTAGACTGTCAGGTTTACAGTGCCAAGGTTCGCCACTTCAACAACATCTGGACCTTTGCTTTAGGATGTGTGTTCCTTTATCTTGTGTTTGCAAGATATTTCTTCAGAAATCAGCAAGACCTTGCCTTCCTTGCAGCTCTTTTATTCACCATGCATCCAATACACTCTGAGGCCGTTGCCAACGTAAAGAGTAGGGATGAGGTGTTCTCATTGATCTTTGTGTCACTCACATTCCTCTATTCATTCAAGTATCTGGAATCTAAGAAATGGACCGACCTGATGTGGGCTTCGGTGATGTTCTTGTTAGCCTTACTTTCAAAAGAATACGCCATCATGCTCTTACTGCTTGTTCCATTTGCAGTATACACCTTCACCGAGAACAAGGTTCAGGAAGAATACGTTTACACAAAACTTTCATTCAAGGTATTATTGATCTTTGCAGCGGGCTTTGTGACCATGTTCCTGCACAAAGGAATAGTGAACCCATTCTTTGGCGACGATTCTAAAATGCTGAACAGATTAGTGAGTGCTGCTATTTGGGCAGGCTTGAGCTATGCGCTCATCAATTACTACAGCAAAAAAGATGTGATGAAGAAACTAAAGGATCTTACATTCACGCCTGAAATGCGCAACATCACCATTATTGCTGTTTCGTTCATTGCGTGTGCCATCTTTATGTTGGTGATCAAACGTAACTTCGATATGAAGGTGCCTGCGCCTGCAAAACCAACCAAATTCTTCTGGATGTTCCCATTCGTATATCTGTTGATCGTGAATGTGGTATCCGGCAAGTCTATGCGTCAGACAAAGTTCATTAACTTGATGTCGTGGTTCGGTTTGATCATGCTGGTATACTTAGGAATGCGTTTGGTTGCGGTAAAACTGAAACCAGGTGTGCCTGATACAGAGATCTTGAATAACCCGTATTTGTTAGCAAACGAAGAAGAGCGCTTCGCAACCAAAGGATATGTATTACTGAAGTATCTTATCTTGCAGATCTTCCCTCATCCTTTATCGTCCGATTATTCATTCAACACCATCCCTTACCGTCATCTGACCAGTTGGGATTTTATCCTGTCCATGATCATTCACATTGGTCTGGTAGTAGCTGGAGTATATTATACCATTAAGCGTCACGTTCTTGGATTTGCCATCATGACCTATATCCTGTTCGCCTTGCTGATCGGTAACGTGTTAATGGATATTGGAGCTACCATGGGTGAACGTTTGATCTTCCACTCTTCTATCGGATTCTGTATAGCGCTTGCATACTTTATCATTAAAGGCTTCGATAAGCTGGAGTCGCTGAATCTAAACATGCGACGTTCTGTAATTTTTGTGATCGGTCTTGTAGTTGGCTTCCTTTACTGAGGTAATACTTGGGTGAGGAACTGGGATTGGAAGAATGACGTGACCTTGTTCCTTAAGGATGTGAAGACCATGCCGCACTCAGTATTGGTATTGGGTAATGCCGGTGCGCGTTGGGTTGACCTTGCAGACACAAAGGAGATCACAGGCATCAACATCCCTGGCCAGGATTCAACTCGTTTCAATGATTATAACGGAACACTTGTTGTTACGGATGAAGAGGTAAAAGAAGGCGGATACAAGAGCAAGCGTGAAGCAGCCTTGTTTAAAGGGATCAAATTCCTGAAACACGCTGTAGAACTTCACCCTCGCTATGTGAACGGATATTTGAATTTAGGTTTGGCATACTTCAAATTGCGCAAAGATTTTGAAGCACTATACTACTGGAAGAATGCAGAACGTTTGTATCCTAATAATCCTTACTTAAGGAATTACTATCAGGTATACAGCAACGACCTTAAGAACCGCGGAGCCATTGCATTCAGCAGAGGTCGCATGGATTCAGCTGCTATTGAATATAACAAGTGGACCTTGTTAGACCCTAACAGTGCTGAGGCATGGTATAATTTAGGTGGCGCATTCTTTAACCAGCAGAAATATGCAAAAGCAAAACAAGCTTGGGAAAGATGTTTGATGCTGAATCCGAATTACAGCGATGCGAAGCGTTTGATAGGATTGATCACGCCGCAAATGCTTGGTCAGGTTCCTCAAACTACTGTTGTTCCTCAGGCGCAACAGATCAAGTTAAATTAATGCGTAACATATTATTCATAGTTTTATTCGTATTCATCACCTCTGCAAACGCACAAAACAAGGAGGTGATGAATACTGAATCCTATGAACCCGGTAACACCAATATTACCACAAAAAATCTTTTTAGCGATAGTCTTGCAAGCAGCTTTAGTATTATTATAAAAAGCGAAGTGAAAGCCCATAAGCATTTAAAGCACAGCGAGCATGTGATCGTTGAAAGTGGCGAAGGCGTAATGAGGTTAGGTGAAAAGGAATTCACCATCAAACCCGGAGACATCATTTTCATCCCTAAGAATACCGTTCACTCAGTGATCGTCAAAGGCAAAAAACCGCTAAAGGTCTTAAGCATCCAGTCTCCCTTCTTCAACGGAGAAGACCGCGTAATGATGGAATAAGCCTATTCCCCGTGTATTGCAAGTATAGGTTTGCTTAAATGAAAGGCAAGCTCTTTGGTGGTGCTTTTATGAAATAGACGGTCAAAGAAATTGCGATGGTAAGGTTCAACAATGATCAGGTCGATATCATGAGCCTTTACAAATTCTACGATCCCATCTGCTGCATTCTTTTCATATACCAGGAACGTTTTATGTTCCGTATTCTCCAGCTTCTTTTCAATGAATTTATCTTTCATGGCTTCACTCATGTCCATGGAGTGATCAGGCTCAAGCACATGAACAACACTTAGGGGAGCGTTGAATATTGTGGCATAGAACTTCACCTGTATCAAGGAAGTAGAGTTTTCGGCGGTATGTTTGTAGTCACTGGCAAATGCAATGGATCTTAGCTTTTTACTCTCTGCTGTTTTTGGAACGATCAACACAGGTACTTTGAATTCCCTTGCCTCATCAATGGATGTGCTGCCAAGTACATGTTCTTTAATAAAATTCTTTTCGTTATCAATGCCCATGACCAGGAGATCACAATTTTTACTCTTGGCCAACTTATTGAGTTTGTATGCTACAAGACCTGTCTCAACAATATAATTTACTGAATTAATGTGTGGATGTTCACTGATGAGCTTTGTTTTTAAAGCTTCCAGATCTTTTTCGGCTGAGCGTCTGATCACTTCATCCCCAACATCAATATATCCAAATTCAGTAACCGGAACAGGAATATTGTAAATGTATACGATCGTTATGTTCGCATTAAAGTAATCGGCTAGTTTGCAAGCGTGCTGAAGCGCGTTGTTGCCCGCATCAGAAAAATCATAAGCACAAAATATATTCTTCATTGGAAATAATTTTAAACTAATTTACAAAAAGCCATCACTTCATTATATGAGTTTTGTCAGTATTTCTTGTGATAATCGTATTGTAAATACGTGAAATATTAGGTAGTATTAAGTCATCGTATGGAGATAAAATTTTTAGGAGCAACAGAAACAGTTACAGGCAGTAAACACCTTATTAATACTACTGCCGGAAAAAAGATATTGCTTGATTGCGGCTTGTACCAAGGCCTGGGTAAAGAGACCGATCAGCTCAACAGACACTTGCGCGTAGATCCTTCAGAAATTGATGCAGTGATACTTTCGCACGCGCATATTGATCATTCAGGAAATTTACCACTTTTAGTGAAGCAAGGATTTACGGGAAAGATCTATTGCACTCCGGCTACTGAAGAAGTGTGCAAGGTATTGTTATTGGATAGCGCGAACATTCACGAAAATGATATTCAATATGTGAATAAACGCCGCAAGAAGGAAGGGTTAAGCGCACTGGAACCGCTTTATACCGTAAAGGACGCGGAGAAATGTCTGAAACATTTTTATCCTGTACCCTTTCATACAGATTTTGCAGTGAACGATGAGGTAAGTATCCATTTCACAGATGCCGGACATATTTTGGGAAGTGCAGTAACAAACATCACCTTGTCTGATGAGAACAACAAGAAGATCAAACTTACGTACACCGGCGATGTTGGCAGATACGGAGATCTTCTGATGCGCGATCCAGCCCCTTTCCCTCAGGCAGATTATATCATTTGTGAAAGCACCTATGGCAATCGTTTGCATGAAAAACAGGAAGACGCAGGCAATTTGTTATTGAAGTATGTGAACGAAACATGTGTAAAGAAAAAAGGCAAACTTGTAATTCCTGCTTTTAGTTTGGGGAGAACTCAGGAGATCGTTTACCATTTGAACAGGTTATTCAATGAGGACAAACTCCCAAAGATCAAGATCTATGTTGACAGTCCGCTTTCTGCAAGTGCAACAAAGGTGATGAATGAGCACAGACATTGTTTGAACAGTGAGGTGCAAAAGATGCTCGAAGAAGATCCGGATCCGTTTGGTTTTGAAGGATTGAAATATATCACAAAGGTAGAGGACTCCAAACAACTGAATGAAAGTAAGGAACCGTGCATCATTATTTCTTCGTCGGGCATGATGGATGCAGGTCGCGTAAAGCATCATTTAAAGCAGATCTTGCCACATGAAAACAACACCTTGCTTATTGTTGGGTATTGCTCACCAAATTCTTTGGGAGCAAAATTAATGAATGGTGAAAGTCCGGTTAGGATATTCGGAGAGTACACTGAAGTTAAAGCGGAGGTGCACGTGATCACGTCTTACAGTGCGCATGCCGACTATGATGAGTTACTGAAGTTCCTCTCGTGTCAGGATAAACAAAAAGTTAAGGAAGTATTTCTCGTGCATGGAGAGAATGATGTAAAGGTTGATTTTAAGAACATTCTTGTTGCAAAGGGGTTTGAACGGGTAACTATACCTATCAAAGGAGAAAGCGTTAAATTACATTAATCAGATGAAACAGGAGCGCATAGTAACAATAACACTTTCGCCATGTATTGATAAAAGTACAACGGTAGACAGATTTGTTCCTGAGAAAAAACTGAAATGCAGTTATCCGGTATTAGAGGCAGGTGGTGGCGGTATCAATGTTTCAAAGGCTTTAAAGAATTTCCGCACATCGTCTTACTGCATATACATTTCAGGCGGATACACGGGAAAGATCCTGGACAACCTTGTATTCCATGAGGATCTGCACGCTGCGCCTGTGCACTCACAACTTTTCACCAGAGAAAATTTTATTGTATTTGAGAACAAAACGCATTTACAATTCAGATTTGGGATGCCGGTGAATAAGGTGAGTGCTGCCGAGTGGAAGCAGGTGATAAATGAATTGAACAAACATCAGGCAGATTTTGTGGTGCTTAGTGGAAGCATTTATTCTGAGGTGGATAAGAAGTTCTACGATCAATTAAACGCATACGTGAAGAGAACGGGAGCAAAGCTGGTGGCAGATACTGCAGGCACAGCCCTAAAACATATTTTGGAAAATGGCGCTTTTCTGATCAAACCAAATCAGAATGAGTTCTCAGGATTTTATGGAAAGAAGATCCTGAACCGGGAACAGATCGTTGTGAAAGCCAGAAAACTGGTTTCATCAGGGAAAATAGAGAACGTACTCGTATCGCTTGGCGGCGAAGGTGCTGTATTGGTTACAAAGAGTGGAGCCTGGCAGTTCATGCCTCCCAAGGTTAAAGTAAGAAGCACGGTGGGTGCGGGCGACAGTATGGTTGCGGGAATTGTGTTTCAACTTGAAAAAGGCAAAAGCATGGAAGAGGCCGTTAAATTCGGAATAGCCTGTGGCACAGCAACCACAGCTAACACAGGAATGCAGCTTTGCAGTTTGCAAGATGCCGTTAAACTCACTTCTAAAGTAAAGGTAATTCAACTTTAAAACTATGGATAAGAAACGGTTGATGGTATTAAGTCTGGTGGTGAGTATCTTGATCCTGGGCATAAAGTTCACTGCCTATTTTTACACCCATTCAAATGCCATTTTAACTGATGCCGTTGAATCTATAGTAATGTTGCGGCGGGGGCTTTTGCTTTGTTTGGTATTTATTATGCCAGCAAACCTGCAGATTAGGATCATCCTTATGGTCACGGCATGATCGAGTATTTTTCTTCGGGATTTGAAGGAGGAATGATCACCATCGCGGGTTTGGGCATGATGGCCAAAGGCGTTATGGCCTTCTTTCAGAAAGAGGAAGTACATTCTTTGGATATTGGTATCACCTTGTCCATTATTGCCGGAGCCATCAATTACCTGGTAGGCTTTGTGATCGTAAAGAAGGGCCGTGCTGAGAATTCAGACCTTATGGTAGCCAGTGGCAAGCATCTGATCAGCGATAGTATTTCAAGCATTGGATTGATCCTTGGATTAACTGCTGTGTACTTCACCAATATCATTTGGATCGATTATCTGGTAGCGATATTCTTTGGGGCCTATATTGCATATTCAGGGTTTTCAATTCTTCGCGAATCTGTGCTTAACTTGCTCGATAAGGCAGATTATGACAAGATAGAGCATGTGGTTAGCTTATTGAATCAGAACAGAAAGAACGAATGGATAGACATTCATAACCTCAGGGTACTGAAATATGGATCGGTACTGCACATCGATTGCCATGTGACCTTGCCTTGGTACCAAGACCTGGAGAAAAGCCATGCCGAGGTGGATGCTATCGAAATGCTGGTTAAAAAGGACTCCCCGCACGACATGGAATTCTTTATTCATGCCGACCCTTGTATCCCCACATCTTGCACTGTTTGTTTGATCAGCGACTGCAAGCAACGCAAACAGGCATTTTCAAAGAAGCTGGAGTGGAGCATTGACAATGTGCTTCCCGATAAAAAGCACCAGAATTGATCATATTCCTGACGAAAGTCATTTTTTACATGTCCCCCTTTTTTTACATTGGCAGTTTGTAAAAATTTGTGAAAAAATGCCTAAATTGCATCCAATAAAGAAAGTTGAGATGGAACGTTTGAATGCCCTTTTCGAGCATGCAACAGAAGGAATTATCATTGCCGATCAAACCGGCAAGATTGTGAATGCAAACCCTAGTTCTGAAACACTTTTTGGATACGAAAGAGGAGAGTTGGTTGGTAAAAAGATCGACGATCTAGTTCCAGCCAGATATTCCGACAAACATCACCAGCACCGAGACTCCTATATGAAAAACCCGCATCCCAGAGCTATGGGAATGGGAATTGACCTATTCGCCAAGCGTAAGGATGGTTCAGAATTTGCCGCAGAGATCAGTTTGACCTATTACAAGAAGGAAACCGACACCTTTGCAATTGCTTTTATCATTGATGTTTCAGAGCGTAAGAAGGCTGAAGATCAGGTAAGGCGCGTGAACGTTGAGTTGGAGAAAAAGGTTGACGAGAGAACGCGCGTTCTTAAGGAAACCATGCTTGAATTGGAAAGATCGTTGGAAAAGGAAAAAGAGCTCAACGACATGAAGTCGAGGTTTGTGACCATGGCCTCTCATGAATTCAGAACGCCATTAAGCACCATCTTGTCATCAGTGTCGTTGATCGATAAATACAAAGCAGAAGAGGATGATGAAAAGCGCCACAAACATGTGGAGCGTATCAAATCGGCAGTAACTAACATGACATTGATCCTTAATGATTTTCTGTCTGCCAGTAAACTTGAGGAAGGTAAGGTTACCAGCAATCCGATTGAGCTGGATATTAATGCATTCACCAAAGAGATCGCCGGTGAACTCACCAATCTTTTAAAGCCTAATCAAAAGATCCAATACAACCATGTAGGGAGCGAAGTGGTGATGATCGACAAACAATATTTCCGTAACATTATTATCAATTTACTTTCCAACGCCATTAAATTTTCCCCTGAGAACAGCGTGATCGTTATGAATACAAAGGTTACCGACTATCAACTGAACATCATGGTAAAGGATAGTGGCATAGGCATTCCAAAGGAAGATCAGAAGAATTTATTTGAACGGTTCTTCAGGGCCACAAATGCTTCCAATATTCAGGGCACCGTTCTTGGTTTGAATATCGTCAGTAAATATGTGGAGGAGTTGAAAGGCGAGATCACCTTTGAAAGCGAGCAGAATGTAGGCACAACATTTATTATAACCATTCCATTAGTTAAAGACAAAACAAATTAATACTTTTTATTATGAAAACAATTTTGCTGATCGAAGACAATAATGAAGTACGTGAGAATACGGCTGAAATCCTGGAGCTGGCTAACTACAATGTTATTCAGGCAGAGAACGGCAAAGTTGGTGTGGAACTTGCTCAGCAGCACAAACCTGATCTGATCATTTGTGACATCATGATGCCTGTTATGGATGGATATGGTGTGATCCATTTAATAGGCAAGAGTCCAGATACTGCCTTGATACCATTTATCTTTCTTACAGCTAAATCTGAACGTAGTGATTTCAGAAAAGGTATGGAGTTGGGCGCAGATGATTATATAACAAAGCCTTTCGATGATGTGGAGTTACTTAAAGCTGTTGAAAGCCGTTTACGTAAGAACGAGATCCTGAAAGCCGAGTTCTCAAATAACATTGAGGGTATCAATAAATTCTTTGACGATGTAAGTTCGTTGGATGAGTTGAAGAAACTGTCCAAGGACAGACGCATGAAGACCTTCAAGAAAAAGGACATTATTTTTAACGAGGGAAGTATTCCAAACTACTTGTATTTCCTTGCAAAAGGAAAGGTGAAGACACATCAGAACCATGAGTACGGTAAAGAGTTCATCACTAATTTATATAAGGAGGGAGATTTCTTTGGATATGTAGCCCTATTGGAGGAACGACCATTCAATGAGACTGCAGAGGCCCTGGATGATTGTGAAGTGATGTTGATCCCAAAGGACGATTTTTATAGCCTGATCTATACCAATGCCAACGTCATGAAGAAATTCATAAAGATGTTGAGCGACAACATCATTGAGAAGGAAACCATGTTGGTGAATCTGGCATATAGCTCTGTTCGCAAGCGTGTGGCAAATGCCTTAGTGGTTTTGTGCGACCGCTATAACGATAAAAGCGACTCGAAGCTGCACATTTCCTTTTCGCGAGAAGATCTTGCGAATATTGTTGGAACAGCTACCGAATCGCTTATCAGAACCCTAAGTGATTTCAAGGATGAAAAGTACCTTGAAGTGAAAGGCAGTAATATTACGATCTTGAATTACGACAAGCTAAAGAACTTAAAAGCTTAATTCGCTTAGTTCTTTACCCTGATCGTTCTGTTTTTTCAAGGTCCAGTTATCCGTTACTGTTGTTTCGATCCAGCTTCTGCCAGACTTACGGAATACCTGTACATTTAATCCAAAGTGTTCTCTGAACAGATCTTCGAGTTCAATAACAGTTGTATTCTCGTCAAATGTTATTTTGCCATTGTGCTGCTTTGCGCTGGTGATCTTGGACGCTCCGCTCATGAGATCTTTCTTGGCACTTCCCTCATGTTCATGATGAGGTTTTTTAAAGAACATCAATTTCAGATAAGGGAATTTGGATTCAAATTCGTTCTGAATATCAGTAATGGTTGTATTTTCTTTAATGTGTATTATCATGGTACTACTAATATTAAAATGGCACACCTGCTCTTCCACCTGAGATGCCTGGACCTACTTCGGGTTC
>DAISHL010000049.1:0-6003 GCA_036822555.1 Bacteroidota bacterium
TGATAGACTAATTGTAGCTTCGGTTTAAATATTAGGTAAATTAAAGGATATTCAATTTATCTTTATAGGGTTAAATAAAAACGATATGAAAATTAATGTAAAACGTTTAGATGATGACTTTCATATGGAAGCATCCAATGAAGATGGCAACACACTTCATATGGATGGAGCGCCTGAAATTGGCGGACATGGGAAAGGCATGCGCCCTATGCAGTTATTGTTGGCCGCTACCGGAGGCTGCAGTACAATTGATGTGATCCTGATCCTTAAAAAACAAAAGCAAGTGATCGAGTCATTTGAAGTGGAGGTAGAAGGTGAAAAAGAAAAAGTTGAAGACCATTCGATCTTTAAAGACATTGTTCTGCATTTTAAGATCAAAGGTCAGGTTGATCCTGAGAAAGCCGAGCGTGCGGTAAAATTATCGATGGATAAATATTGTTCTGTGTCAAAAATATTAGGTAAAACAGCTCGTATCACTTATAAAGTAACAGTTAATTAAAATGGAGAAGAAGCAATTTGAAACGATGGCGATCAGAGCTCAAATGGAGCGTACTGATTACAACGAACATTCTGCTCCATTATTCTTAACGAGCAGTTTTGTATTTGATACAGCCGAAGAAATGCGCGCTGCTTTTAATGAAGAGTCTGATGATTTTATTTATTCGCGTTATGTGAATCCGAATACAACCGAGTTCATCAATAAGGTGTGTTTATTGGAAGGCGCCGAAGCCGGTGTTTCCATGGCTACCGGCATGGCCGCTATTTATACAACGTTCATGGCATTGCTTAAATCCGGTGATCATGTTGTGTCGTGTTCTTCTGTTTTTGGAGCTACGCATGCGATCTTCACTAAATATTTTCCAAAGTTAAATATCACGCATTCGTATTTTAATATCAGTAAACCTGAAGAGATCGAAAAATTGATAAAACCTGAAACACGTTTTATTTATTTGGAAACACCAACCAATCCTGCTATTGAATTGATCGATCTTGAATACGTTTCAGCCATTGCAAAAAAGCACAATATCCTATTTATAGTGGATAATTGTTTTGCCACACCTTATTTGCAACAACCAATTAAGTATGGTGCAGACCTGGTGGTGCATTCAGCAACTAAATATATGGATGGGCAAGGACGTGTACTTGGGGGAATAGTTGTTGGTAAAAAAGAATTGGTTCACGAGATCTATTTGTATGGCCGATTAACAGGTCCTTCTTTAAGTCCGTTCAATGCGTGGGTATTAAGCAAAAGTTTAGAAACCTTGGCCATACGTATGGAAAGACATAGTGAGAACGCCTTGTTTGTGGCAGAGAATTTAGAAGGAAATAAAGCCATTGAAAATGTGTCGTATCCATTTTTGAAATCACATCCTCATCATCACATTGCCAAAAAGCAAATGAAAATGGGCGGCGGCATCATCACCATTACGATTAAAGGCGGATATGATGCTGCAAAAAAATTCCTGGATAAATTACAAATGATCAAAATATCGCCAAACCTTGGTGATGCAAGAAGCATTGCAACTCATCCTGCTTCTTCAACGCATTGTAAATTATCGGAAGCAGAACGTTTATCGGTTGGCATCACACCCGGCCTGATCCGCATCTCTATTGGTTTAGAGAATAAGCAGGATATTTTGAATGATATATTACAAGCACTTCATTAATGAATAAAGTAAATGAAATAGAAAGTTTATTAGTTGGTAAAACAGCTCAGGAAGTTTTGCGTATCGTTTCGCAATTAACTTCCGAGAGTGTTGTTTTTTCAACGAGTTTAGGTTATGAAGACCAGGTGATCACTCATCTGATCTTTACCAACCAACTTCCTATTTCTGTTTTTACTTTAGATACAGGACGTTTATTTCCTGAAACATACTCTGTACTTAATAGTACACTCGAACGTTACAAAAAACCAATTCAGGTTTTCTACCCACATACATCATCCGTCGAGCAATTGCTTACAGATAAAGGTCCGTTTAGTTTTTACGAATCGGTAGACAATAGAAAAGAATGTTGTTTTATCAGAAAAGTAGAACCACTGAAACGCGCGCTTAAAGGCCATACCATCTGGATCACCGGTATACGTGCCGATCAATCAGGTAATAGAAGTGATATGCCAATGGTTGAATGGGATGAAACAAATCAGATCATAAAAATCCATCCGCTACTTCATTGGAGTTTGAAGGATGTGAAAAAATTTATCGGTCAGTTCAACATCCCTTACAACCCATTACACGATAAAGGATTTGTAAGTATTGGTTGTCAGCCTTGCACACGTGCCATTAAAGATGGTGAAGATTTTAGGGCTGGCAGATGGTGGTGGGAAGATGCATCAAAAAAAGAATGTGGTTTGCATATAAAGAGTGATAAATATTAAGATCAAAATACAGAAGAGTATGTTATGGAAAAACTAGATTATTTAGATCAGTTAGAGAATGAGGCTATTTATATTTTACGTGAAGTAGCCGGTCAGTTTGAAAAACCCGCTTTGTTATTCAGCGGCGGTAAGGATAGCATTTGCTTGGTTCATTTGGCATTGAAGGCATTTCGTCCGGGTAAATTCCCTTTCCCGTTGGTACATGTTGATACCGGACATAATTTTCCGGAAGCATTGAAATACCGTGATGACCTTGCAGCGCGTATCAATGAAAAATTGATCGTGAGAAAAGTAGAGGATACCATTAAAGCAAAAAAACTGCAGGATGCCAAAGGGAAATATCCGAGCAGAAATGCGTTGCAAACGTATACCTTGTTAGATGTAATTGAAGAATTTGAATTTGATGCATGTATTGGCGGCGCGCGCAGAGATGAGGAGAAAGCGCGTGCGAAAGAACGTATTTTTTCTGTGAGGGATGAATTCGGACAATGGGATCCGAAGAAACAACGCCCTGAATTATGGAACATTTACAATGGTAAAATAAACAAAGGAGAAAATGTACGTGTGTTTCCGATTAGTAACTGGACAGAGTTAGACGTTTGGAATTACATCAAACGAGAGAAAATTGAACTGCCGAGTATTTATTTTACACATGAGCGAGATGTGGTTGTTACCGAAAGCGGCCAACTCATGGCCAATTCAGAATATCTTCAGTTAGATGCCAGTGATGTAATCACTAGAAAAAAAGTGAGATACAGAACAGTTGGTGATATGACTTGTACAGCTGCGATCGAAAGTGAAGCGTATCATATTGATGATATCATTCAGGAAATTAAAGATGCGAAGATCAGTGAACGTGGCGCTACCCGCATGGATGATAAGATAAGTGAAGCAGCCATGGAAGACAGAAAGAAAGGTGGTTATTTTTAATTTGAAGCAAAAAGTGTTAGAATTCTAATTGTAACCACAAACTAAAAACAACAAACAAGAAACTAGATTATGGATTTATTACGATTTTTTACGGCTGGAAATGTTGATGACGGCAAAAGAACATTGATCGGGAGATTATTATATGATAGCAATTCCATTTCAACGGACATCATTGAAACATTAACCAAGCAAAGCAAAACAACTGGCATTAATGCTGATATTGATCTGGCTTTATTAACGGATGGCTTACGTGCGGAGCGTGAACAAGGTATTACCATTGATGTGGCATACAAATATTTTACAACCGATAAACGTAAATTTATTATTGCCGATACACCGGGGCATATTCAATACACACGAAACATGTTCACCGGTGCATCCAATGCCGATCTGGCGATCATATTAGTGGATGCACGCAATGGCATTACGGAGCAAACTAAACGTCACAGTATTATCTCATCTATATTAGGAATTCCGCATGTGGTGGTTTGTATCAATAAAATGGATCTGGTGAATTATTCCGAATCGGTTTATAATTCAATCATTGAGGAGTACAAGCAATTTGCGGAACCATTGAATTTAAAAGAGATCAGTTTTATTCCGGTGAGCGCATTGGCAGGCGATAATGTGGTAACTAAATCTGATAAAACAAACTGGTATAACGGCAAAGCACTTTTAGATTATCTGGAAACTGTAGAAGTATTCACAGATCCGAAAAAGGAGGAGTCTCGCTTTCAGGTACAGTATGTGATCCGTCCTCAGTTAGAGGATTTGCATGATTATAGAGGATATGCCGTTAATGTTTTTAGCTTTACATTTTATAAAGGAGAAAGGTTGTATTTATTACCATCTCAAATATAAACAGAAATTGTAAAAATTGAAAAGCATCAATCAGAGATCAATGAAGCTGAATTTTCTGATCCGGTTGTTTTACATTTAAAGGATGATGTGGACATTTCCAGAGGCAGCACCATTGTTCCGGCAGATCAGGTTCCACAAGTGAATAAAGAGTTAACGGCAACGCTATGTTGGATGGATAATACAGCATTGCAACCGGGCCAAAAATTGCTGATCCAGCAGAACAGTTTCAGAACAAAGGCCGTTATAAAAGAAATAGTTAATAAGATCGACATACATTCCTTTGATAAAGTTGAAAGTAATGGTGTATTAAAACTCAACGATATTTGTAAAGTATTAATTAAAACGGCAGAGAATGTAAGCTTCGATTCGTATATAGATAATCGCAGCACAGGTTCTTTTATTTTGATCAATGAGAACACCAACAATACGGTTGCAGCAGGAACGATAGATTAGTATATTTGCACTTTTTTTATGGAATTAATTACAACATACATTTGCAAGAAGTTTGATATTGGTGTACATGATAATATGTTCGGCGGTACACTGATGTCGCTGATCGATGATGCTGCAGCTTCATACGCTGCTCAATTATGTGACACCCCTCGCATGGTAACCATTAAATTTGATGAGTTGGTTTTTAAAAAAGCGGTGAAAGTTGGAAGCATCTTAAAAATTTATGGCAAGGCTATTAAATTTGGTAACACCTCCATTGAATTATACATTGAGGTGAGAAAACACAATGTATACACTGCCGATCAAGACATAGTAACTCATACAAATGTGAAATTTGTGCGTATTGATGAAGAAGGAAATGCCATCCCTATCTCTGAACGCGTGAAAAAACGTTACGAAGAACGATTGAAATTGTTCGGAAAAGGCCTACTTACAATGGAAGAGACAGCTAAAGAGGCTACAATCTCTGCGAATTGAATTACTCTTTGAACCAGCTGCTATACATTAAATAATTATTGGCAATACGATCTATTTCGCCACTAATTAATTCTTGTGAAATATCTTTTACTTTTTTAGCCGGTACACCTGCAAAAATGCATCCGCTCGGAACTTTTGTACCTTCGGTAACTACTGCACCTGCAGCAATGATGGTATTACTTCCTATTTCCACATTATCCATCACAATGGCTCCCATGCCTATCAACACATTGTCATGCACGGTACATCCATGAACAATGGCATTATGCCCAATAGAAACATTATTTCCTAAATACAATTTTGTTTTTTGATACGTGCAATGCAACACGGCACCGTCCTGAATATTCACTTTGTTGGCAATGCGAATACTGTTTACATCTCCACGAACAACAGCATTGAACCACACGCTGCAATCGTTGCCCATGATCACATCTCCGCAAATAGTGGCGTTGGGTGCAATAAAACAATTGTCTCCATATTCGGGAGTAATTCCATTTACTGATAAGATAAGCGCCATAAGCCTGAATTTTTTGTAAAGCTACTAACATTTATGTGTAGCATAAGTTCTAAATCTAATTTAGTTTATATGACTGGGTTTCGTCGGGATTGAACCATAAATTGTCTAAAAACCGCTAGAATTTAACCTAAAAAAAAGAAGATTCATTTGTTTTCGGTTCTTTCCTGTGGTAAATTCAAGTGATTGAAAACTAACACAAAAGAATGAAAAAGTTATACGTAATGGCGGCCGTCTTATTCTCTGTAGGAATTGGACACGCACAAGAATGGGTAGATCTGCTTCAGAATCCAAATTCTAATTTTTATCAGATTCAGCAGTCTTTTAACCAGTATTGGACAGGCAAGGATATTACCGAAAAAGGTAAAGGGTACAAACAATACAAACGCTG
>DAISHL010000049.1:6013-9712 GCA_036822555.1 Bacteroidota bacterium
GACCTGTCGCAGTTGAATTTAACAGCTAAGAATTTTCAGGAGTTTCTGAATGAGAATGGATATGGGAATACAGCCTGAAAATTAACCAGCAATAACATGATCGCCTCAAGTACTTGGACTGCTGTTGGGCCTATGGGACCGATTAGCGGCAGTGCAGGAGGACAATTCCTGAAATCAGGACGATTGAATTTCATTTCAATTTCACCAACGAACAGTAACGTGTTGTTTGTAGGAGCTCCTGCCGGCGGATTGTGGAAATCAACCAACGGTGGTACTTCATGGACCACAAATACAGATAATTATAACTCAGTAGGTTTTGCTGATCTTGCCTTTGACCCTACAAATACCAACATTATGTATACTGCTACAGGTGATGGTGATGCCGGTGACACTTATTGTGATGGTATCTATAAATCTACAGATGGCGGGAACACATGGGTAATTACCGGACAAACTTTCAATATTGCTAGTGGAGTTCGAATTCGCAGGATCATTGTTAACCCTGTGAATCCACAGATCGTGCTTGCAGCAGCTAGCAATGGTATTTACAGAACTACCAACGGTGGCACCAGCTGGACACAATTGTTAAGTGGTAACAGCATGTTTGATCTTGAATTTCAACCGGGCAATCCGAATGTAGTTTATGCGGGTGGAACAACTTTCCGCAGATCAACTGATGGTGGTGCTACATGGACTCAGATCAACAATGGAATTCCTACTACCGGCGTGAATCGTATGGCTATTGCCGTAACGCCTGCCGATGTGAATTATGTTTACGTTCTGGCATCAAGCAGTTCTAATAACGGTCTTCAGGGTTTTTACCGTTCAACAGCAGCAGGTACAGTATTTACACAAATGACCACCACTCTGAATTTATTGGGTTGGGCTTCGGCCGGAAATGATTCGGGTGGACAAGGATGGTATGACCTTTGTATTGCTTGTAATCCATTGAATAAAGATGAAGTTGTAACAGGTGGTGTGAACGTATGGAGAACAACCAACGGAGGTGGTAGCTGGGCTTTATATGGTCACTGGACTGGTTCAGGAGCACCATTCACTCATGCTGATCACCACGATCTTGAGTATGCCTCTAATGGTACCCTGTTCAATTGTAATGATGGAACAGTGTATAGAAGAACAGCAACCCAATGGCAAGAAATTTCAGGTACTATGAACATCTCTCAGATCTATAAAATTGGTTTGTCAAGCTTAACAGCTAATCTATGGATCACCGGTCATCAGGATAATGGAACAAGTACTTGGAATGGTACTACATATCAGGCTCGTATGGGCGGTGATGGTATGGATTGCTTTATCGATCGCACGAATAATAGTAACATGTTCGCAGAATACTACAATGGTTCTTTCCAAAAATCAACCAATGGTGGTGTGAACTGGACATCATGTACTACCGGTATGACGGGAAGCGCACCATGGGTAACCGTTTGGAAACAAGATCCTGTTGTTGCTACCCGTTTATATGCGGGTCGTCAAAACATGTTCGTTTCAAATAACTCAGCAACATCATGGACACAAATTGGCACATTGCCTGTAACTGGTGGTGTAGTTGAATTTGCAATTGCTCCGTCAAACAATCAGGTATTGTATGTAGTAAAAACAAATGCCATTATGAAAACAGTGGATGGCGGAACAACATGGACCAACATCACAGGTACTTTATCTACTTCCATTGGTTTCCAAAACGTTTGCATCAGCAACACCGACGCAAATAAAGTATGGGTTGTGGCAGGAAATTATTCTGCAGGCAATAAAGTGTTTTATTCTGCCAATGGTGGAACAACATGGACCAACATCAGTTCTAATTTACCTAACATTCCTGGTAACTGCTTACTATATGAACCTGGGTCTAATGATAGAGTTTATGTAGGTATGGACCGTGGGGTATATTACAGAGACAATACCATGTCTACTTGGACATTGTACAATACAGGCTTGCCTAATGCTCCGGTTTCTGACATGGAAATGTCTCCTGCAATGCCTGGAAAAATTGTAGCTGCAACCTATGGTCGCGGAACTTGGATCGTAGATGTGCCTGCGAGTGCATTGCCTCCAACCAGTTCATTTGCTTTTACAGGAACGCTGTGTACCAATGTTGCCAAAGTATTTAACAATACATCTACGAATGGACCTACATCGTATACCTGGGCTGTAACACCATCTGCTGGTGTAACCATTAACACGCCAAGTGCCGCCAGCCCAAGCATCACATTTGCCAACAATGGTACATATGTAGTATCATTAACAACATCTAACAGTTTTGGTCCGGGCAATACATTTACTCAATCTGTTGTTGTGTATCCAACACCGGTTGTAACCATCGCTTCTTCTGCCAATACAGTATGCGCCGGCACTCCTGTAACATTTACAGCTAGCGGCGCAAGCTCATACAGTTGGAATTGTCCTGCTAGCTCGATCTGTACATATACACCATTAACTACTACAACATATAGTTTTGTAGGTACAACTGCACAAGGCTGTTCTGGTACTGGAACAAAATTAATCACTGTAAATCCTGCCGTGAACATGAATGCTGTAGCGTCAAACACTTTGATCTGCAGCAATCAAACAGCAACCTTAAGCGCGAACGGTGCCACTACATATACATGGAACCCTGGTAATTTAAGCGGAGCCAATGTTGTAGTATCACCTGCGGTAAATACAACCTATACTGTAAGCGGAAATATTGGAATTTGTTCTGGTTCTAAGACAATTGACATTACTGTTGGGGCTTCACCAACCATTAATGCCGTAACCAGCGAAAGCTTATTGTGTGCTGGAACCGCAGCAACATTAACAGCAAGTGGCGCAAGCAGCTACTCTTGGAGTACAGGGGCTACTACATCTACAATTGCAGTATTCCCAACGTTGAGCACTTCATATACTGTAATTGGATACAATGGTCCATGTTCAGCAACTACAACCATTGTGCAGCAAGTGGCATGGTGTACCGGAATCTCAGAAGGTAAAACCGGAACTGATTCATACATGGTCTATCCAAATCCATTCAATAATGAATTGAACTTCTATTCAAGTGAAGAAGTTGAAATGAATGTATTTAATGCCTTGGGTCAGATCATCAGAACAGAGAAGTTCACTGGAACACACACTGTTTCTACCGACCTTCTTCCTAACGGTATTTATATGATCAGCATGAAAGGCAGTAGTGGCTCAAGAACCATGAAGCTTATCAAGAATTGATCTGAAGTTATTGAACGATAATAACAAAGAAGCTCCTGAAATTTCAGGGGCTTCTTTGTTTTAAAATAACTGCATTTGTTTTACAGAGTTGAGGGCATTCTTGTAAACTTGCAATGTATGTTTTCGGGCATCAGCATGGTCTGCGATAGGCAAAGGATATTCTTTGGTCCCATATTCCGGCACCCATTTTTTAATATAGCTAAATTCCGGATCAAATCGTTTTTGTTGTTCAGTTGGGTTGAATATCCTGAAGTAGGGTGCTGCGTCACAACCACAACCTGCAGCCCATTGCCAGCCGCCATTGTTTGCGCGTAGGTCAAAGGCATTCAGTTTCTGAGCAAAGTAAGCTTCACCTAGGCGCCAGTCGATCAAAAGATCTTTAACTACAAAACTGCTGACGATCATTCTCACTCTATTATGCATGACACCGGTACTGTTCAATTCACGCATCCCTGCATCAACAATGGGATAACCTGATTT
>DAISHL010000050.1:0-9684 GCA_036822555.1 Bacteroidota bacterium
GCGTACGGGAAAACACAACTATGCCTTGGAATTGTTGCGCTTTCATCTGTCGGTAAAAGATTCACTCATCAACGAGAAGAATTCAGCCAGTATGGAGCAAATGCAGGCATTGTACCAAACATCGCAAAAGGACAAAGAAATTGATAAGCTAAATACAGAAAAGGCGATCAAGGATGCGGAGCTTATAAGACAAAGACCGATCATATTTTCTGTGATCGGCGCTATTGTTTCCATTCTTGTTTTGGTGCTTGTATTATGGAGCAGATACAATCTGAAAAAGAAAGCCAACGTGCAATTGCATGATGCGTATCAGAAAATTGAAGTAAAGAACCGACAGATCACCGACAGTATCAATTATTCAAAACGAATTCAAAGCGCTATTTTGCCACCAAAAGAATTGGTCAGCAAACACCTGAAGGACTTCTTTGTGTATTATGTGCCAAAGGACATTGTCAGCGGCGACTTTTACTGGTTCTCTGATCACAACACCCGTTTGTATTTTATTGTGGTTGATTGCACGGGCCATGGCGTTCCTGGCGCCTTGATGAGCATGATCGGGAACACCTTGTTGAATGAGATCATCAATCAAAAAAACATTTCAGAGCCCGGAGATATATTAAATCATCTTGACAAAGGCGTGAAATTAGCATTGCGCCAATCAGGCTCTGACAGTACTTCTCAGGACGACGGTATGGATGTGAGTATTTGCTGTATAGATAAAAACAACCCCCATGTATTGCATTATGCCACAGCAAACCACAGTGTATTTGTAAAGTCGGGCAACACAGTTACTGAGCTTACCGGAGATATCTTTTCCATTGGCGGTGATTTTGGGAACATTGAAAAAACGTTCGAGAACAAAACGCACACACTCGAAAAGAACAGTTTCGTTGTCATGAGCTCTGATGGATATTACGATCAGTTCGGCGGAGAGAAGGATAGTAAATTCCTTATATCGAGATTTGAGGAACTTATAGCAAAGATTGACCTTTCATCAGAAGGTGTAGAAGAAGAACTTGATAAAGCGATATTGTTGTGGCGTGGTTTGCAAAAACAAACCGATGATATTCTTGTGGCCGGATTCAGGGTTTAATTGACCACGTATTCAAAGGTCATGTTGCACAACTTAGAAAAACGCTGTCCGGAGGCTAACATGTCCTTGTCTCTATCATCATAATGCCATTTGATGACTACCTGGGTAGATTTACTTAATTCAGCCAAAATGGTAAGGATCTTAAAAACTTGTTTTGCAGATGCTGTGTTGAAGTATTCAAGATTGATGTGCATCTCTGTTTTTGGAAGAGGCGATTTAGAGTATTCCGAAAGCCACTCTATGATCGGATTATAGAACCAAAAGGCATCTTCAGGCAGAGATCTGCCAGAAATTTTAAAAACACCACTGGCACGTTCTAAAATTACTTCCGGGGTGTCTTCAGTTGAACTAATGCGAAGTTCGTCTGCCATTTTTAATATGCTATAGATACCGAAACCGAAAGAAACGAAAAATTAGCGTTAAAATCAATTATTGTATAATCTATTTTTTTACCGCTTTTAATTCTCATGTCAATAAACCCTAAACCGGCACCTTTTTGTCCGGGTTCGTGTTCTTTTAAAATGGTCTCGTTATACAGGTCTTCCAGTTCTTCTTCGGTGCAAGAATTGACCTTGTTTAGCTTATCAGCCAAAGCCTTTGCATTGGAGTTACTAATGTAGTTGCCCGACATGATGCTGCAATATTCAGGATGTGTGCTTACCACAAGGATTCCCGGCGTTCCTTGTTTGTTCTCATATGGGGAACCGCCATGGTGACAAATATTTTGTAAGAGCTCAACCATGATGTTCACGGCCTTTCTCTTAAATGAAACTTCAGATCTGCCAACACTACCTTCAGTCATGGTCAACAGGCTTTTCAGATTATCATGGGTAAAGAACCCTTGATATACCATGGCAATATTGTGTTCATTGGTGAACTGGTGTAATAATTTTGTGCCTTCTAAACCGCTGAGATCTTCCCCTGACTGATCGCCCGCAATTCTCGATTTGAAATAAAAGAAAGATGAAGAGGTGCTAAGCGTTTTGAATTCCTAAGCCAGTTTGCCGCCTGAACGTCTTGCGATCTCAATTAATCCTAAACCGGCGCCACCTTTGTCTGATAATCCTGTGTTCTCAAGCACATCCTTGTAATGCGCCTTTAGAGCCTCTGCATCCAAAGAGTTGATCTTGTCAAGTTTTTCCTTTAAAGAAGGGATGTTCTCGTTCTCGATCACGTTGCCGCTGGCCATCCCATACTTGCCGTCCTTGTTCTGCACAACAAAGAACGCCTGATTGTTTCTTTCCTGATCTACATCCTGATGTCGCGTAATGTTCTGCAATGACTCCACCATAACGAAATACACCTTTTTCTGGGTCTTTACAACTTCCCCCAGTAAATTGAGATTCGTTTCGGCAAGTGCTAGGATCTTATCTGTCAATGAAGGATTGAACACGCCTTTATAGACGTATGTAAGAGAATATTTTTCCAGCCGTTTGAAAAGATCAAACAAAAAAATATCGGTATTATTTTGACCGGCAGAATTCATTAAGCTTATCAAATGTAATAAAATTGAACTAAAAAAAAGCCTTATGCATAAATATCTTTGAATGAGAATTCGGGATGCAGATACACCGGAAACTTCACGGAGTTAGCAATGAAGCAATAACTGCCGGCCTTTTTAAAAAGGTCAAGGGCTTTTTTATGCATGGATCTTTCTGACAAGATGATCTTAGGATTTAAGGAAGCTTCCGTAAAATAACCGCTGCCGTTGCTTGTTTGGATCATTTTTGCCTCTGCCGAGTCGGTGTATTCCTCTACCACAACGCCTTCTGAGGCGCATAACCTAAGGAACCACAACATATGACAGGAAGAGAGGGAGGCAATGAAAAGCTCTTCCGGACAATGTTTTTTCTTATCTCCATTGAATGGCGAATCGGAAGAACATTGCAGCTTCTTTTTGCCTTTGATCACCACCTCATGGCTTCGTTCATAAGCATTGTAATTGGCCGTGCCAGACCCTGTATTCCCCGTCCAGTTAACGGTGATCTTGTAATGATGAAGCTTTGACATAGGCGTGTATTGATACAAACAAGTTAAGAAAACAAATACCTGAAGTCAACCCCTGTACTTAAATAAACTCAAAATAATGACGGGAATTATTGAAACTTTTACAGGAATTTAGAGTATGAAGGGCTTTAAACAAACCCCGGATCCATACCTGATTCATTCCAAAAAGACGCTCCGTCACACAGATAGAAAAAATATTTGATTTTTCAAAGAAAATCCGCAGTTTTTATGTTCCAAATTCTTCTTAAAAACCCTCTAAAATCAGCCGTGGTCAAAGGGATTATAGCTATATTCGTATGGTTGTAAAAGCTTCTGTTTCAGTTTTAAAATGGGACTGACGTTTGCGAAGCTTTGTAACAAAATCAGATCAAGTTAAATTAAAGTTAAACAAATCAAATCAATATGCTAAATAATAAAAGTGTTTTGATCACAGGTGGAACAGGTTCCTTTGGTAAAATGTTCACCAAGCTCATCTTTCAAAAATATCCAAACGTAAAAAGACTGGTCATTCTTTCACGCGACGAGCAAAAGCATTACCAGATGTCTCTGGAGTATCCTGAGAGCAAATATCCGGCTATCCGATTTTTTATCGGTGATGTCAGAGATGAAAGCAGATTGGTAAGTGCGTTTGAAGGGATTGATGTGGTAATTCACGCAGCAGCCATGAAACACGTTCATATTGCGGAGTACAATCCCATGGAGTGTGTAAAGACCAATGTGCTTGGTGCGGAGAATGTGATCAACGCGGCCATGAAAACAGGAGTGAAGAATGTGGTGGCTCTCTCAACAGATAAGGCAGCAGCACCCATCAACCTGTATGGCGCAACCAAACTTACCTCTGATAAATTATTCATTGCGGCAAATAACATCCGCGGTAAAAGAGACCTCAAGTTCTCTGTTGTTCGCTATGGCAACGTAATGGGCTCTAACGGGTCGGTCATGCCTTTCTTTTTAAAGAAAAGACACGAAGGTGTTTTGCCGATCACTGATGCGCGCATGACACGTTTCAATATTTCTCTGGAAGACGGTTGCGAGATGGTGTTCAATGCCATTGAAAATGCATGGGGAGGAGAGATTTTTGTACCAAAGATCCCATCTTACAAGATAACTGATGTAGCAACTGCCATTGGCCCTAATTGTAAACAGGTAGAGGTAGGCATCAGACCAGGCGAAAAATTACATGAAGAAATGATCACGGTTTCAGATTCATTCAATACCCTAGATCTAGGCAAGTATTATGTTATTCTTCCTCAGCAACCAAATTTCAGTTTGGAGGAATACAAGAAACATTTCAACGCAAAGGAAGTGCCATTGAATTTCTCGTACAATTCTGGAAACAATGATCAGTGTGAGACCGGTGATAGTTTGCGTAAACTTATTAAGCAATACGTTGATCCAACGTTTGAGGCATAACTTATGACGTACAAGATACCTTACGGAAAACAATTCATCTCTGAAGAGGATACAAAGGCCGTTGTAGAGGCTTTGCACTCTGATTTTTTAACTCAAGGACCAAGGATCGCCGAATTCGAAAAGAATTTTGCGAACTACATTGGGTGTAAATATGCTGTTGCCGTATCAAACGGTACCGCTGCACTTCACTTGCCATTGCTGGCCATAGGATTGAAGAAAGGCGATAGGGTGATCACAACACCAATCACTTTTGCAGCATCTGCCAATGCAGCCTTGTATTGCGGTGCAGAAGTTCATTTTGCCGATATCGACAGAGATACCTATGTCATCTCTGTTCAAAGTGTGAAAGAGCTGTTAAAAAAACATCCCAAGGGATATTTCAAGGCCATCGTTCCTGTTGATTTTACAGGCTTTCCGGTAAACCTTGAGGAAATAAGACAGCTGGCAGATGAATACGGCTTGTTCGTACTTGAAGACGCATGCCATTCGCCGGGAGGCTATTTCAAAGATTCGAAGGGGCAGAAACAAAATTGCGGGAACGGCGTGTATGCGCATGCGGCGGCATTCTCTTTTCATCCGGTGAAACATATCGCTTCCGGTGAAGGAGGAATGATCACAACGAACGACGAGGAGCTCTACAAAAAAATGATGATCCTGCGCACGCATGGGATCACTAAGGAGAACATGATCCTCGATTTTCCTGATGCAGGTGAACAGGGCCTTTGGTATTATGAGATGCAACATCTTGGATACAATTACCGTATCACGGATATACAGGCTGCTCTTGGAAACAGCCAGTTAAAAAGAGCAGATGAAGGAATTAAGCGTCGACAAGAAATTGCAAAACGCTACCGTGAGGCATTCGCAGGAAAAGGGATAAGGATGCAAAAGGAAGTAGAAGGACACTTCAATGCATATCACTTATTTGTCATAGAGAGTAAGAACAGGAAAGGACTGTATGAGCATTTAAAGAACAACGGCATCTTCGCTCAGATCCACTATGTGCCTGTGCATCTGATGCCTTATTACAAACAGTTTGGTTGGAAGGCAGGAGATATGCCAAATGCAGAGGACTACTACAAACATTGTATCAGCCTGCCTATGTACCCAACGCTTACAGTGGAGGAACAAGACTACGTGATCACCAAAGTTTTAGAATATAATGGACAGTAAACTTCAAAAGGACGCATTCATCACCTACGAATCAGATGCTTGGTTCGAGCGCAACAAAAATTATTTAAGTTCATACAAGGTTGAAAAGGATGAGGTTGTATCCCTCCTAAAACAGTATGACCTTAAACCGTCCTCCGTGTTAGAGATCGGCTGTTCTGCCGGATACAGACTGAATGCCATCAAACACCTGTTGCCAAGCGCAGAGGTTCACGGTATTGAGCCATCTAAAAAAGCGATCGAATACGGAAGGCAGGAATTTGCACAAGTGAATTTCACACATGGTACTGCCGACAACCTTTCTGCTTTTGCAGACGGCTCTATGGATCTGGTGATCGTGGGGTTTGTGCTTTATGTGGTAGACCGTCAGATGATCTTTAGGGTCATTTCTGAGATCGATCGTGTGCTTAGGAACAACGGACAATTGATCATTGTAGATTTCTTTTCTGAAACCTCTTTGAAAACACAGTATCAGCATATCAAGGACTTCAGTGCTTATTCCTTCAAGCAAAATTATGATGAGATCTTTACAGCTTCAAAAATGTACTATTTGCTGGATAAGTCAACACTGAACCATGAAACAAAACAGAAAGATGCTTCAGAAGATTATTACAACAAATTCAGTGTTGCGCTTTTGAAAAAAGACATTTTTGCAAGCTACAAGTAAAATAGTATTGGGCACCGTGCAGTTCGGTTTGAGCTATGGCATCAACAACCAAAGCGGAAAGCCTTCTCAAATCGAGGTCAATAAAGTACTTGACCTCGCCTTTGACAATAATATCCGATTGCTTGATTCGGCAGAGGCTTATGGCAATGCACACGAGGTCATTGGAGAATATCATCAAAACAGCACAATACGCTTTGAGATCATCTCAAAGTACCATGCGTCGCGAGCCGACCTGCCCTCAGACATACATCAAAGGGTACAATCACTTCTAAGCACACTTCACGTTGATCACTTGTATGGTTATATGTTTCATAATTACAAGGATTATGCTCAGTTGAAGGAAGAACTTCTTCCTCCAATGAAGAAGTTGAAGACCGAAGGCAAAATACATCGCATAGGTGTTTCGTTATATACAAACCAGGAATTTGCCTCTGTTATTGAGGACGACAGCATCGACATGATTCAGTTGCCTTTCAACATGCTAGACAACAACTCACTAAGAGGCGAACTATTAAGAAAGGCGAAAGAAAGAGGGAAAGAGATCCACACACGCTCAGTGTTTTTACAAGGATTGTTCTTTAAGAATGTTGAGACGTTTTCAGAAAAATTGAATCCGTTAAAGAAATACATACAAACACTAAGGGAGATCTCATCGCAACACAATACAGGGATAGGAGAAATGGCATTGAATTATGCGGTTCAGCAACCACTGATCGATCATGTGCTCATAGGAGTTGACAATGCCATGCAATTAAAGGAGAACCTATCGCTTTTAGAGAGAAGATGGAATACAGCAACAATGAAAGCCATTGATGCTCTTGCGGTGAATGAAACAGAACTACTAAACCCTGCAAACTGGAACTGATGAAGATCATTGCGGTAACACAGGCAAGAACAGGTTCCACCCGATTGCCCAACAAAATACTTAAAACTATTCAGGGAGAAACTCTGTTGGAGATCCATGTGCGCCGCATTTTAAGATCGAAACGCATCAGTAAATTGATCATTGCTACCACTACAGGTCAACAGGATGATGAGGTGATCAAGCTGGCCAAAGAATTGGATGTTCAGGTATCAAGGGGAAGTGAAAGCGATGTGTTGGATAGATTTTACCAGGCGCTAAAAGATGAAAGGCCTGATTATGTTGTAAGACTCACGTCTGATTGTCCACTTATTGATGCCAACCTCATTGATGAGCTCATACAATTTACGATACACAATAAATTAGATTATTGCACGAACACCTTGGTTGAACATTATCCTGATGGAGAAGATGTAGAGGTATTTACATTCAAAGCACTTGAAGAGGCCTGGCAAAAGGCCGAGAAACCATACATGAGAGAACATGTTACTCCTTACATCAGAGAGAACGGAACGTTTTCCGGCGGATCATTATACAGATCAGACAACTTTCCCTGCGAAAAGAATTATGGCAATGTGCGTCTGACTGTGGATGAGGAAAAGGACCTTGCTGTGATCACACAATTGGTCAATGAACTTGGCACGCAATGTGGCTGGAAGGAGTATGCAGAAAAATATTTAACGGCAACATCCATAAGCGATTTGAATGCCGATATAAAAAGAAATGAAGGATTTAAAAAATAATTCATATGGAATTTAAACGATCAGATGAATTCAGAAAACGCATTCACCAATTGATCCCGGGGGGTGCACACACCTATTCAAAAGGGGATGATCAATTCCCTCAGATCTGTCCTGCCGCCATTACACACGGCAAGGGTGCCTGGGTGTGGGATGTAGATGGAAATAAGTTCCTCGATTGCTCAATGGGATTAACGTCGGTGACCTTGGGACATGCCTTTGAACCTGTATTGGATAAGGTGAAGCAGGAACTTGATAATGGCGTGAACTTTCAACGACCATCACATCTCGAATTAGAGATGGCAGAAAAGTTTTTAGCGTTAGTGCCACAACACGACATGATCAAATTCGCAAAGAACGGATCCATTGTAACAACTGCGGAAGTGAAATTGGCGCGTGCCAAAACAGGAAGAAAGCTTGTGGCGTTTCCGGGAGATCATCCGTTTTATTCGTATGATGATTGGTTCATTGGCAAGACCGCATGTAATCTGGGCGTACCTGAAGAGATCTCCAATTTGTCTGTGACCTTCAGATCAGGTGATCTTAATTCTTTACAAGAGTTGTTCAATACCTATCCCGGTCAGATCGCTTGTGTGATCACTGAGCCGGAAAAGAATTTTGACAGAGACAACGGCGTAGACCCTGAGAAATTCCTTAAAAAGGCCATAGACCTTTGTCATAAGAATGGCGCACTGTTTATTTTGGATGAAATGATCACCGGCTTCAAGATGGAGATACCGGGAGAGATCAATACATACAACCTTGATCCGGATATGGCCACCTGGGGAAAGAGCACAGCCAACGGATTCTCGTTTTGTGCACTTACCGGAAAACGCGAAGTAATGGAACTCGGCAGCATTGATAAACCCGGAAAAGAAAAATTATTTTTGATCTCTACAACACATGGCGGAGAAACACACGGGATAGCGGCAGGACTAGCAACCATTGATTTTTATTTAAAGAACAATGTAGTTGAAAAGAACCTGACTGCAGGACAAAAGATCATCCGAGAAACACGTAAGATCCTTCAGGAAAAGAACCTTCAAGACCATATACAGGTATCGGATACAGCATGGATGGTGGCGTATGTGTTCAAGGACAAAGGTGGTGTGGTAAGTTCAGGGTATCGCACATTGTTTCTTCAGGAAATGATCAAGAACAATGTTCTTTTTCAGGGCATCTTTTTGCCATGCTACATGCATAATGAGGAAGAACTGAACTATTTCATTAACGCATTTGCCAGTGCTTGCGATGTGTATGTGAGGGCCCTTGCCGAAGGCTATGAGAAGTACCTTGTTGGAGAGCCGGCCAAACCCGTATTCAGAAAAGTGATCTGATTTGGAAAACAGAAGATATAGAAACCTGAATGTACAATCATTTGCGAGTGGCAGGTATAAATTAACGCCATTACGTGATGAGGATAAGTATGCCATAATGCAGTGGCGTAATGAGCAAATTGACATCCTGCGACAGAAACAACCCTTAACAAAAGAGCAACAGGAGACATATTTTGCCAATGTGGTAAGCAAGTTATTTGAACAGCAAGAACCTTCTCAACTCTTGTTTAGTTTTTTTGAGGACGATAAACTGATCGGATATGGTGGTTTGGTTCACATCGACTGGGAAAGCCGAATGGCCGAGATCTCATTTTTATCAGAGACCTCACGCAATAATGATGTTATACAGGTTATCTCAGACTGGCGAAATTACCTGCTACTTCTGAAGGAGATGG
>DAISHL010000051.1:0-9646 GCA_036822555.1 Bacteroidota bacterium
CATCTTAAAGGACAAAATTGTGAAGTGCAATAATTTTAAGATTCCTTCCCAGTCAAAAGAGATCAATAAACTCAAAAAACTACTGAACGCCACAGATGCAAAGGACAGAAGTCAGCTTGAAGCCCTTTGCAGTCAACATGCCGAAAGTTACTTCCTTAACGACAGTGTGTGGTTATTACTGGATGACATTAAACGTGAGATCCCAAAAATGAAGGAGGCTCTGGAATACAACGTTACCAAAGGAAGAGTTGTTGAGTTCAGCGACAGCGAAGCGTATTATTACCTCAAGATCAAGGATGTGAAGATCAAGAACAGCATCTCTCCATTGTCCTTTGAAAAGAACAACATCAAGACCTTCATCATCAACTCTCGAAAGATTAAACTCATAGAGGATTACAAACAGCAATTGCTGGATAAGGCCAAAGGAGACAAGACCTTTAAGATATTTTAAGTATTTTTTTATCGCTAAGCCAATTTAATAAGTAATTTTACGGGATGCTTCAACGATTTCTGCTTATAGCCCTGCTCGCGCCTATTGGCTATGCCTTTTCTCAAAATCAAACCATAGATAAGGTCATTGGCGTGGTTGGCAAATACCCGATCCTTTATAGCGATCTGCAGAACACCATGTTGATGCAGGAACAAAACGAAGAACCTCTCAATAAATGCAAAGCATTTGAACAATTACTATTTCAGAAACTTCTTGTAGCACAGGCCGACCGTGATAGTTTAACGGTGACTGACGCTGAAATTGAGAATGAACTGAACAAGCGCTTGAACTACTATATCAATCAGTTTGGTAGCGAATCGAAACTTGAGGAATTCTACGGGAAACGAACCAATGTGATCAAAGACGACTTCAGAGCTGATGTGCAGGAACAATTGCTGGCGCAAAAAATGCAGGCCAATATCTCTACAGACAAAAAACTTTCACCTGCCGAAGTTAGACTTTTCTATAACTCCATTCCAGCCGACAGCTTACCCCTGATCAATTCAGAACATGAATTGCAACAATTGGTGAAAAAACCTACCTATAGTGCCGAAGCTAAGAAAAATGCCAAGGACCTTGCAGAACTTTACCGCCAGCGTGTTGTTAGCGGAGAAAGCTCCATAAGCCTGCTTGCGCGATTATACAGTGAAGATCCGGGCTCTGCAAAGGATGGTGGTTTGATTTCAAATGTATACAGAGGCCAGATGACCCCTGAATTTGAAGCTGTAGCTTTTCGCTTAAAAAGCGGAGAACTATCCAATGTATTCGAGACACCTTATGGTTTTCACTTTATGCAATTGGTAGCACGTAAAGGAGATCTTCTTGACCTTAGACACGTTTTGATCATTCCTAAAATGAGCAATGCAGATTATTACCGAAGTAAAGTTCAGTTGGATTCTATTGCCGATGCCATCAATAAAGGTTCCATTACTTTTGAGGAGGCAGTTAAAAAATTCAGTGACGACAAAGAAACAGCGCAGAACCAGGGATTGATCATTAATCCGATGAATGCAAGTACAAAATGGACCATCGAAGAGATCAATCAATTGGATCCTAAATTGGTTCAAACCGTGAATGAATTGAGTATAGGCGGTGTTAGCAAATCCATGGAATACATGAGTTACCCAGACAATAAACCGGCCTTCAGGATCATTAAACTAAAGAACAGGATTGATCCACACAAAGCAAACATGAAAGATGATTACCAGAAATTAACTCAGATGGCCATGAAGGACAAGAACAAGAAGGCATAGAAGAATTGGATACGCAAACGCGCTAAGATCACATACATCAAGATTGACGACGAATTCAAATCCTGTAAACTTGAACACAGCTGGTCTATCTCAAATTAACCTTTGATAAAGTTAAATTGAATCAGTACCTGTTTGATCTCCTTCCTGAATACAATAAAGAAAATTATCCCGAACACAATGAGTTGCAGCACATATAATGCAACATTATACTGCGGGAACATTTTGAACTGCACAATATTCAATACCAGATATAAGATAGGGATCACATAGATCTTCAGGTAATTGAATTCGTAATTGAATATTCCTTTTGTAAATAGTTTCGACAGGATGATCTGAATGAGTTTCGTGGCAATACCTGTATAAATAACACCCTCAAGCCCCCAATACTTCGCCGAATAATAAGTAGCAAAGATCTGAACCAATGCACTGATCCCAAAGATCTTGAGAAGGATCTGGGTATTCTTGGTGAACAAAATGGTTGACAGGTAAAAGTTAAGGATGCTCCTTAAGCCATATCCTGCGGCTAACACACCAATGTAATCAGAGGCTTCATGGAAGGATTGTTTTGTGATCAATAGGTCGTACAACAGCGGCATGGCAATGCAAAACAAAATAAGCTGCATGATATTCACAACCGTAAACACATTGAAGTACCTGTTGGTCTCCTTGCTGGTACCAAGAGCTTGCTGCTTGCTCCATAGCTCATAGATCTTAGGGAAAATGACAGCAGATAAGCTATTCTGCACAAACTCAACTCCAAAAAAACATTTTAAGATCAGATCGTAGGTATTCAGATCGATCTTGTCGATATAGGACTGTAGCATGAATCGGTCGATTTGCCCTAATACCCATCCCGAAAGCACATAGATGATAAAGGTGATGCAAAAGCGCCTTAAATCAGGCAAGAACTCTTTCTCAAGTTTAAAGTTGCCAAACCTGGCAAAGACATAATGCCCTAGTACAAAGATCACTACACCACTTAACAGTCGGCCATACATAGGACCAACAATGGTATCAGGGAATAGAAACAAACCACCAATGGAAATTGCCAATGTGGCGATCAGATTGATCACATTGAAGGTCAAATAAAGTTCTGGTTTTTTGAGATAGATCAAACAATTGGTACTGGTCTTGAAATAGGAATTGAAAAAGGCCGTTAAGATCGCATAGAAGCCATAGGGCCAAAAGTTCATTTCATACTCCTTCAGGAACACCTTTTCCAGTATAAAATTGCCAAATACAGAGGAAAGGATAAGCCAGATAGCCCCAAGGATCAACAACAACACAGAGGTTGTACCTATGACCGATCTTTGTCTCTGAGGGTGCTCGTGCAGTTGTGTATATAACACGCCAAAATAGGTATCAAGGGAAAAGGTGAACAGTATCTGAAACAGCAATGATATACTGATGTAGAAACCAACCTGAAGAAAGTGCAGATCACTGAGGTAATTGGTGTAAAACGGGAGAAGTATAATGCTTCCTACCATGGGCAGCGCACCACCAATGGTGTAAACAATAGATGATTTCAGGAATCCTTTACTGATCATTTTTTCTGTTCAATAAACGTACTTATTGAACTTTTATTTTAATTCTTCTCGTATATAAAGAAATCGCTCAATGACCCTACCAGTCCATTCTCTGTTTTCGGATACTTGTTCTTGATCACTTCTTTCAGTTTGAACTGTGGAAAGGTTTTCGTTACAAAAGCCGTGAATCCTCTTCTGTTCTCATGCTGATGTACAGGCTCTTCCTTCTGATCGTAATCACTTGCGTAAATGATCACATATTTAGAAGAGGCATTAAAAAGATCAATGATATACTTCTCAAATACTTCCTTTTCAACCAAATGGTACAACACATCCAGTGACATGGTTAGGTCGGCCTTGAATATTCCTTGATTGTCAACACAAGCCATGCTGTTATATAAAAGAAAACTCTTTGTTTTATCTCCTTTGAATAACTTTTCGCAACGTTGAATTGCGGTAGCACTTACATCCAATCCAATGTAATTCGGGTACTTTGCCAGCGTAAGCTGATTCCCATCACCACAACCAAACTCCAACACCGTATTCACAGCATGCTTTGCCACAAAATCATTTAAAACCTCCGCCTTGAATTTTGCAAGATGATCGTAGGATCCGCTTCCTGAATTCCCTTCAGCCTTATAGCGCTCTTCCCAATATGCAGCAGACCCTTTAAATTTCTTCTTTTGCTGATTGCGTTTCCAGTTCTTAATAAATCCAATATTCAAAAGGCTTTCTTTGATTCCCATTTGTAGAGCTTTATAATAATTAGTTAATTTGAAAGTAATTAAATGCTAAATTACTAAAAAATTCCACATTGGAATTTCAGGATCAACAGTTATAAGGTGAACATACTATTTGTTTCATATTGGTACCCAACTCCACAACATCCGTTAAAAGGGATCTTTATTAAAAAACATGCGCATGCCGTTGCCTCCGCCGGCTGTCAGGTATGTGTACTGAGTTTGTGCATTGAGAATTCATCAGCACTCTACAAAAAAGAAACTCTTAGATCCAAAGATGAAGCGGGTATTGAAACAATTCAGATCCTGATACAATCACGTTTCTATAAATTCCTGCATGTATTGCCTTTTCATCAATACCGTTTGATCAGAAAGGAGTTCACACAATTGAAATCTACGTTTGACCCGCATCTTATTCATTCTAATGTTCTCTATCCGGCAGGGATTCTAGGGTATATGCTTAGTAAGGAATTTTCAAAACCTCATGTGATTACAGAACACTGGAGTAAAATACAGAAATTCATGTCCAAAAGCCTCTACGCCTCCCTAGGTAAAAAGGCCTATAGGGATGCCGCTGCCATTACTGTTGTTGCAGATTTCCTCAAAGGAACTGTTTGCTTATATGCCAGCGAAGATAAAATACACCGTGTGCCTAACGTGATCAACAACGATGTGTTCTGTTACACTCCTAAAGCCATCACTGGCGATGCGCTTGTGTTCACCTGCGTTGCACATTGGCATTCCCCAAAGCGACCAGATCTTATCTTTCATGCATTGCAAAAACTTACACGTATCCAACAAAAAAAGATAAGACTGAATGTGATTGGCACCGGACCATTACTAACTGAATTAAAAAAGAGGAATTGGTCTTTTAATATCAACTATCTTGGTCAACGATCTCCATCAGAATTGGCAAGCACATTGCAACAAAGTGATTATTTCCTTCACGCATCGGATGTTGAGACCTTTTCTGTTGTGATCGCTGAAGCCTTGTGCACAGGAACACCGGTGCTTGCCTCAAACAAAGGAGCTATCCCTGAATTGTTGAATACGTCAAACGGAATATTGTGTGACAACACCTTGGAATCATGGGAACAAGGAATTGAACAACTGATCAATATAGAATATGATCATGAACACATCGCACAGGATGCCAACAGATTCAGTGGAAAAATGATCGGTAGATCGTTCAGAGAGCTATACGAAAGGATAATTGGATCTTAATGCTCGTCTTCTTCATAAGACTCATAGCCCATATCTTCATCACCATCTTCATTGAATTCACTCTCCTCTTCAGACTCTTCCTCGCCTTCTTCACCTTCAAGAGAACTCAGGTCATCATCTTCGATCCCTTCTTCGGAACCAATGGCTTTGAATATCTCTTCCTCTGAAACATCAGGATCATTGAGCAATGCAGCCATGGCAAGGTCGGGACTTAACTCTTCCTTGGCCATATTGGTTTGCTTGTATTGTTTTGGTGCATTTCCTGCACTTCTGATACATGACGGATAATTGATCTTAGGATCCTCATTCACGATCTTGAGCATTTCGATCAGGAAAGACCATTGCACAATTGGATCGAAGACGTAAACGAAACGCTGATGCGGCTGTTCAATGAACTTAGCGATCTTTGTTTCCTTCATCAGGTATTTCTTGGTGATCTTTTTACGGATATCTTCAGCATCCAGCGCAAGATCCTCTTTATTCAAAGTGATCTCTTCTCCCTTTCTCCAGTAATCATCACTGGTAAAGAAAGAAGCTGCATGTTTCTTATCAAATTTAAACGCTTCCTGAATTGCCTCATGGAACTGTTCGAATGTTTGCGCAGCCCTGATGTCAATGTCGCGATACACATCTTCATTGTCCTCTAAACAAACCCTGAAACGATAAACTGCCATATCAATTTACTTTTTTTTAGGCTGATAGATCTCACTCTTCATCAAGCCCAGTTTATTGAAGAAATGTACAAACGAAGTTCCCAACACGCCCATTCCATATTTCATACTTCTTCTGAAATTGCTACTGCTGGCCTCCGGGAAATATTTGGTAGGACAAGTACCTTCTGCGATCTCAAAACCAGCGTAAAAGATCTGAGAGATCATTTGGTTATCGAACACAAAATCATCTGAATTTGCATGGTAATTAATGCTGGTTAATACCTCTTTATTGAAGGCACGGTAACCGGTGTGGTATTCAGAAAGTTTTTGATTTACCAAGATGTTCTGACTCAAAGTAAGCATACGGTTAAAGATATACTTGTACATTGGCATACCACCTTTAAGAGCGCCTTTTCCAAGGATCCTTGAACCAAAAGCAACCGGATACAATTCATTCGCAATTAGGTAACTTAAACTATGGATCAGCTTAGGGGTGTATTGATAATCAGGATGCAACATGATCACGATATCGGCATTCAATTCAAGCGCCTTGTCATAACATGTTTTTTGATTTCCACCATAGCCCTTATTCTTCTCATGTTTGATCACATGCTTTATTCCCACACTGTGAGCCACTTCCACAGTATTATCCTTACTGCAGTCATCTACCAATACCACATCATCCACTATATCAAAAGGGATCTCATCGTATGTTTTTTTAAGGGTCAATGCTGCATTGTATGCAGGCAGCACCACCACTATTTTCTTACCATTGATCATATTTTACAAAAATAACAAACATTGTGAAATTAATGCTTATTTTCTAATTAAGAAATCTTATTTTTAAACGATAATTGTGAGGCTCAAGAAACTACATAAACTGCTCCTGTCGAGCTTTATCCCCCCATTTTTTGCTACCCTCTTTGTAAGTGTTTTCTTGTTCTTTCTTGTTCAAATTGTGATCACCTACCTTGATGAGCTAATTGGAAAAGGGCTTCGCACCATAGATCTTCTGCAGCTCTTCTTTTATGCCTGGACAGCGATCATCCCTCAATGTATCCCATTGGCTGTGCTCCTCGCCTCCATCATGTGTTTCGGGAATCTGGCAGAGAATTACGAATTGGCTGCCATGAAATCTTCAGGCCTATCCTTATTCAGGATCATGAAACCCTTGATCGTATTGATACTCATACTGGCTGCACTGACCTTTTTGTTCAATAATTTCATCTTGCCTACCGTACATCTCAAGTCCACTGCCCTGCTCTATGATATGCGGCAAAAGAAACCTTCGGTGAATATCAAAGAGGGGATCTTCTATAACAAAATTGATAATTACGCGATCAGAGTTGGGCGCAAATCTGCAAATAAAGATACACTGAAGGACATCATCATTTACGACCACAGTGGCAACAATGGCAATACTGTTCAAACCTATGCCAAAGCTGCTAAAATGACCACCACCTCCGACACCAGTGCCTTGGTACTGATCCTTAAGGACGGGAACAGATATGAAACGGTATTGAATCAAGAGAACGCCACCAAGGCCAAAGCGTTGAGCATACTTAATTTCAAGAACCTTCAGGTAAACATTGAACTTACCGATTACAAAATGAAGCGTACAGACGAGAAATTATTCAAAGGGTATGAAGAGATGATGAACGTGTGGCAGATCGATTCTGTAGCAGATTCCACCAAACGTAAACTGAACCGAATGACCACTATGCTTCAGGCTCAGGTCAAAGATTACTTTCACACCCGTGCATCCTTTATTAAACCAAATGAAGTTAAATATCCGGAAGTAAGGATAGACACTGTAATGGCCAAACTTTCAAAAGATGAACAACAACGTATTTACGATTATGCACTGAACCTGGTGCGTAACAACATTGGCATTCTTGAGAACGGCTCCAACAGTAGAAAAATGGAGGAACATCAATACCAAAAATTAAAGATAGAGTGGCACAAAAAGATCGTGGTCAGCTTTGCTTGCATTGTGCTGTTCTTCATTGGTGCACCACTTGGAGCCATCATCAGAAAAGGCGGACTTGGCCTGCCTGTTGTTACCTCTGTATTCTTCTTTCTGGCGTATTACATTTTATCCGAAGCCTTTCATGCACTAGCCGTTGAGAACACAATGGTCGTGTGGCAAGCCATGTGGGCACCGTTGGCTATTTTCTTACCAATAAGCATTTTCCTTACGTACAAAGCTGCGCGTGACTCTGCATTGTTTGACATTACAAGCTACATTTTATTCTTCAATAAACTCTTTAAGCGAAACGCCTGATGCGTATCCTTCAAATATCAAATAAGGCCCCATACCCTGCCAATGACGGCAGCAGCATTGCCATCTATAACATGGCCCTTGGTTTGATCGAGAACAATGTAGACCTTACACTTTTGACCATCAACACAAAGAAACATTTCAAGAGTGACGATGGTGTGCCTGAAGAATTCAAGAAAAAAAGTCATTATACTTCAGTTTACAAAGATACCAATACCAGCATTACCGGGGCACTGATCAACCTATTCAGCAACAGGTCCTACTTTGAAAGCAGATTCTTCTTCAAGGAATTTGAGAATAAGTTAATAGAAATCCTTGGTAAAAATCATTTTGATGTGATACAACTGGAAGGTTTATTCCTTTGCAGTTACATTGATACGATCAGAAAATACAGCAAAGCGAAGATCGCTCTGCGAGCGCACAATGTAGAGCATTTGATATGGGAAAGACATATTGCCAATGAGAAACAACCTTTTAAAAAATGGTATCTGGCCCTTCAAAATAAACGACTGAAAAGCTTCGAATTGAATGCATTCAGGAATGTAGATGCCATTGTATGCATAACTGATGCGGATAAACACATCATCGCATCATCTGGTATAGTAAAGAATATCACTACCTGTATAACCGGTGTGAACATCAGGGACTACGACCAGTTACCATCAATTGTAAAGATACCTAGAACTTTATTTTACTTTGGTTCTATGGACTGGATACCAAATCAAGAGGCGGTAGATTGGTTCATTGAGAATTGCTGGCCTTTGATCCAACAGAAACATCCAGACAGTAAATTCATTATCGCAGGCAGAAATATGCCAGCCAGATTCAAACAGCTTAGCAAACCTAATGTACAGGTTATAGAAAATGTACCAAACAACAAGGAGTTCTATACCAAATATGACATCATGCTTGTTCCTTTGCTGTCAGGCAGCGGATTACGCATAAAGATCATAGAAGGCCTTAGTTTTGGCAAAGCCATTGTATCTACAACAGTTGGAGCGGAAGGCATTCCTGTTAGTTCAGAACAACTGATACTTGCAGATGACCCTAAGGATTTTGCCAATGCAGTGAATGAGTTGCTGATGAATACAACACTTAAATTGGAGTTGGAAAAAAAGGCCAAAAAATTCGCTGAAGAGCATTTAAACAACAAGGCGATTACTGCTAACTTAGTCACATTTTACAGGTCACTCAACAGTTGAATCATCTTCTACATATCCTTTTTTTTCTTTGTGTGCTTGGCATAGCACACACCTATATCATTTACCCGCTTACACTCATCCATTTCTCTAAACCCAGGATCAGAGGCAAACAATACGACACCACAAAAAAAATTGCGATCCTGATCGCGGCCTATAACGAAGAAAAAGTGATCGGTAATAAGATCGACACGCTCCTTGCATGTGATTACCCAACAGAAAATATTTCCATCTATATAGGATCTGATGCAACAACGGATGCAACAGAACAGTTCATTGA
>DAISHL010000052.1:0-9593 GCA_036822555.1 Bacteroidota bacterium
ATATTCAGTTTTAATAATATTTCTTAATCATAAATAATTTGTTGCTATATAACCACATTGAGCACTATCATTTGAGTTAGTTTATACTTTATCACCTACAATAATAATTTCTTTAGAAGGTGAAAATCCAAGATTCCCAATGTAACTAAAAATGTATGAGTTTGCTTTGAAGCTATATCCTTCCTTATTATCTAAAGTAAATGTGATAAAGTTCTCGTAAAAATTCGGGATTATATTTGCGCCTGGAATTAAATAGGTAGAATCTATACCATTGACCTCGTATTTTTCCAGTTTCCATGTTTTGCTGGCACCATCTTTTCTTTCACCAAACAAGTGTTTTCTGTTTAATCTAAGAAGTCCCCCTTCATCATACTTCTTACAAGTGGTTAGAAATGTAAGTAGCATTAAGAGTGAAATAATTTTGATTAGTATGTTCATTATATACTTATTTTAATGAAGCTTTTTTCAGTAGCTCATTTTCTGCCTTAAGCTTTTTAATTTCTTTATTCATTTCTATCAGGTACAAATAAATTTCTTCTATTTTCTCCATTTGTAAGCTCTGCATTTCGCCTAAGTTTAATCCGCAATCTTCATTATTTAATTCATCGGCACTTGGTACATTTGGCAAATGCTTATTTGTTTCAATGTATTTTTCAACTTTTTCAAGTGATAATAATTTATAAGATCTAGAAAATACATAATCAGGCCATGGATTTTGAATACTTACTTTAATTTCACGTGCCCCAATTTTACCATTAACAGTTAACATATAACTAGAATTTGTTGCAAAGGCTTGACCTATAGTTGTTCTGCCATCTCCATTAATTCTAAAGGTTTGCATAGTTGAATTAGAGCTATAAACATTTATAGCTGCTGCTGAATTATTGTCTGTAGTTACTAAAATGCCAGAATTATTATAGTTGCCAATGGAATTGGCAAGTTGGCCAATACATTCAACAACTATACCTGCCCTAAATTCATTACTTACATTTTCGTTTCTAACATACAGTAATGGATTTAAGGAAGATTCGATGCTTGTAATTGAAGCAGGAGGCTTAATTCTGGTTCTTCCATCGCCATAAATTAACATTCCATCGTTCGAGGAAGCCGTAGTTTGTATTGAAAAAGCCTTTTTAGTTGAATTCTGGGTTTTAACTTTTATTCCGTCATCATTCCAGCTATCAATTGTAAGTCTTGCATTAAGAATGTCGGTGCCAATACCAACTTTGCCATTATCAGCTAAAAAGAATAAGTTGTTGGTGGAATTTGGGCTTAAATAAGGTTTCCAGAAATTTAATCCGGGGGTGTTTAATAATGTAGTGTATTCAATACCCCAGTCTCCATAAGTACTTCCACCATCAAAAATAATTTGTGGCCCTCCAAAACTATTACTGCCACTTAAACGCATTGCGCCCGCATGAAATTTATATTCTGCCCAGTTGGTATTGCTGTTAAGATTCATCCCAAAGCTGATTGTACCATCTGGTTTTATCCACTGTCTTACAATGTTTTTTGATTTTAATGTGAAATCAAAATTATCACAGGTGCCAACAGACATGTCTGGGAAATTTGTTATTGACGCTAAAAAGTTACCTCCTATAACCCAAGGAGCAGCAGAAGGGTAGCAGGCAACAGGCTCTTCGCCAATAGGGGCAGTTTTAGCCAAAATGTTTCCGGAAGAATCTACATATAGTGCGCGATTATTATTGCCAGATAGAGTTGAAACTTTAAAGGTATTGTTAAATATTACGGGTCCAAACGTGCTTACTGCACCAAGCGTAGCCGTTGATGTAACTGACGCAACTAAATTTCCTGTTAAGTTTAAATTACCCTGTACATCTAAATTTTGTTCTGCAATAACTGCATTGCTCGCCCTTAAGGTATCTTGTGTGTGTAAGCATTGGGCATTAATAATACCACCTGAAATTAAAGTATCTGAAATTTGTGCATTTGTGGCAGTAAAAGTAGTTGCACTTTGCGCACTAATAATAGTGTGGATATGCATTAACAAAATCAATATTAATGCCTTATTAAAGCTCTTTAAAGGGCGAAAAAAGCAATGGGGGGGGTAAAAGAAATATTCATGTTTAAACCTTTCTAAATCAAATTTAGAAAATATTTTTTAATATGAAAATGTATTCCTAGTTACTTCTTTTGCGACAATTTAAAAAGGGTGTCTTTTTCTTCTTTGGTTAAACTGTCGTAGCCGCTCTTGCTGATCTTATCGAGCAACGCGTTCATCATAGCCTCTTCATTCTTTATCTTTGGTGATGATCCGGCAGCCGGATTGTAACTTACTACTTTCAGCTTTGATCTCTTGCGTTTGAAAAATGCGAAGTCAAAAAGATCTACTCCTTTCTTTAATTGATAAGCGTAAGCCAAACCAAACAAGGCTCCGCTTATGTGCGATATTTTTCCTCCGGTGTTCACTGACAGATCAATGATTGTGCTAACGCCAAAGGTGAGTAAAAAGAAATATTTGTAAGGCATCTCAATGATCCCCCACAGATACACGCGGTAATTGGGCGCATATACTGCCATTACTGCGCCAATGCCAAGCACAGCCGCAGAGGCTCCAATAAGAATGGAATTGCCAAATGACTCAGGGAACAACATGCCAAGTAACAATACCAATGCTCCTCCTGAAAGGCCGCTCATAACGTAAACGTATAACAGTTTTTTTTGTCCGAGTATATTAAAGAAGATCTGGGTAGAGAAATAGAACAAGAACATGTTCCAGAAGATGTGACCTAAATTTTCGTGTGTGAACATATAGGTGAACAGCGTCCAGAATTTGAACAGGAATTCATAGCCACCTACCGGTAAACCTAAAAAAGGTGTAAGATACACATGCGATATGTTGCCTACCAGATTAATGGTTAAAAAGATGGCCACATTCACAATGATGATCTGCGCAAGGATGCCTTGTTGCTGGAAATTGTATTTTAAGCGTTCAAAAAAGCTACTCATATCAATAGAAATGTCTTCTGTCTTTTCTCCAGATCAGTATGATGATCAAACCAACGAATAGGCCGCCAAGATGCGCAAAATGGGCAACATTGTCTCCCGGTTTGTTAGACATGCCAGAGAATAATTCAATTAACCCGTAACCGATCACAAACCATTTTGCCTTTACAGGAATAAAAAAATACAGGTATAACAATCTGTTCGGGAACAACATGCCAAATGCGCCCAGGAGTCCGAATAAGGAGCCGGACGCACCAATCACAATATTTGAGTTCAAATAACTGTTCTTGAAATCAAGTAGAAATTGCGAGGCAAGGCTCATGGCTTTTGCAGGATTTGTGTTTACTGCCGCATTGTATTGGGTCACAAAACTGTCGTATTCAAAAAAGAACCCATGAGGTACATTGCTCTGGAATTCCGGTGTATTCACCAGTTTTTCAAATGATGCAATGCTCAGGTTTTCTTGCACCAATTTGATGGAATCGATCAATGGGGCCACAGAGAAGTGAATGATCACATACTGTGTTAAAGCGGCACCAAGGCCGGTTAAAATGTAAAAGATCAAAAATCGTTTTGGTCCCCACGTATTCTCTAGCACCTGACCGAAAATAAACACACCAAACATGTTGAAGAAGATGTGGCTGAGACTTCCGTGCATGAACAGGTAGGTGATGAATTGATGTGGCTTGAAATCAGGAGCCGAGTGGTGGTGCAATCCAAGATATTTGTTCAGATCAATTTGCTGGGTATTTTGTAAAAGAAAAGTAAGCGCGAACATCAGAACATTGATCACAATAATGTTCTTTGTCACAGGAGGCAAAAAGTTGAACCCGCTGGGTCTGTATTGATCGTTGAAATTCATTATTTTTTAAAATGCCTGTCGATGTTCTCTTTTTCAATGCTCATAAATATGGTTCTTCCATCGGCCGTAAAACTCGGACTCTCGCACTGCATCAGATGTTCTATGATCAGTTGTATCTCAGAATCATCCAGTGCCTTGCCCGAGCGGATGGCGGTACTTTTGGCCATAGAACGGCATAGGTTGTCGTGAATATCCAGTCGCGCGTCAATGGTATTCAATTTATAAGACTCAAGAATGTTCTCAATGGTATGAACAATATTTACGTTCTCAAGTTCTGTGGGTGCACCATTGATCACAAAGCTGTTCTTTCCGAAGACCTCAAGGTCAAAGCCCAACAATTTGAATTCAGGAAGCAAACTTTCCATGAGGGTAAAATCTTTGGCGCTGAGTTCTATCTGTTCAGGGAACAGGATCTGTTGGGTGGCCAGAGGGCTTTGTGAGTTTGATCGTAGGTAATGCTCGTAAAGAATACGTTCATGCGCCCTTTGCTGATCAATGATAAGTAATCCTTGTGAAGAATTGCAAACGATGTATTTGTTGAATAGCTGAAAGGCCTTATAGCTGATAGATTCGGCCTGCACCGGTTGCATAACTTCCTGAGAAACGGTCTCACTGATCTCTTGTTCCATATTGCCTTTGAAACCTTCGAACAGCGTTTCCCAATGTTTCAAATTCTTATCCTCTTGTTTGTGGCTTCCGCTATTTGTGGTGTTGAAAGGATTATACCCAGTATTGTAATTCACCTTTGGCATGGTAGGTATCCTGTCGCTGCCAAAATAAGGGTTCTGAGTGATCTCTTCCGTATTGAAATCGATGGAAGGACCAACGTTGGCCTTGCCAAGGGCGCGCTTGATCACACTCATCAAGGTCACAAACACCGTTTTTTCATCAATGAATTTGATCTCCGTTTTTGTTGGGTGAATGTTAACGTCTATCTGTGCCGGATCAATGTCAATGAACAAATACCAAACTGGATGCGAATCAAGTGATATCAGATCCTTAAAGGCTTCATACACTGCTGTGCTTAAATAAGGGCTTTTGATGAATCTGTTATTGATGAAAAAGAACTGGTCTTTTTTAGATTTTCTGGACACCTCGGGTTTACCTACATATCCACTGATCTTAATGTAAGAGGTGGCCTCGTCAACAGTTACCAGTTTCTGATTGTATGAGTTGCCGAAAAGCCCCATGATACGCTGCATCAGAGGTGCCGGCGGAAGATTGTAGATCTCGTTGGCGTTGCTGTGAAGCGTAAAATGAATGGCATAATGCGGAAGCGCCACACGTTCAAATTCGGTGATGATATGCTTTAATTCAGTACTGTCATCCTTTAAAAAATTCCTTCTTGCAGGAATATTGAAGAACAGGTTCTTAATGATGAAGTTAGCGCCTGTGGTGCATTGGCAATTATTTTGTTCAATGAATTTTCCTCCTTCAATGGTAATGTGCTGACCAACTTCGTCTTCGGCTTGTTTTGTTTTAAGCTCTACCTGCGCTACAGCGGCAATACTTGCAAGTGCTTCCCCTCTGAACCCTTTGGTATGCAAGTTAAAGAGATCATCTGCACTTTTGATCTTGGAGGTGGCGTGACGTTCAAATGCAAGTCGTGCATCGAACGGACTCATACCTCTGCCATTATCGATCACCTGAATGAGTGATTTGCCTGCATCTTTAACGATAAGTTTAATTTGGGTGGCGCCAGCGTCAATGGCGTTCTCGAGCAATTCTTTAACAACGCTGGCCGGTCTTTGTACCACTTCTCCCGCCGCGATCTGATTTGCTACATTGTCTGGTAATAAAGAAATAACGTTGCTCATAAGCCATTACAAATGTAATTATTTAAAGCAAAAAGAAGAGATGCTTTAACATATTTTACTGAGCCGTATAACTCAGTTTGTATACAGTGGCGCCGGTTTGCGGGTTTACTGTAAAGCATGTGAGTTTTTTCAGGAATTCCCTGAGATCCTTAACCTCTGAGCGTTTTAAACTGGCAGGGTTCTCAAATTCTACAGATGAAACTGTGTTATCCGCATTCAATGAAATGATGCATGTGAACGACTTGCTCATTCCTTTTTCTTTCTGAAACTCAGAGATCTTTGCGTTAAGTTCCTTGGTTGTGATGTTCAGTTTTGCATAGCTGTTAGGCTTATAGGCATCATTCTTGATGTTTTTTTCTGATTCATCTGCAACAGTTGAAGCAGGAGCAGCCGCACTTTCACCCTCTGATCTGCTATCTGAAGTTTTTTCCTTCTTTAAACTCCTGCCGGTTACTGAAGATTTGCCCTTGCTTTTTGAAGACTCTTCCAATGTTTTTTTATCCGCTTCGTTTTTTGTGGCAGGCTTTGGCATGGCTCCACCCGCTAACTGATCCGCCGGTGGTGAAACCGGAGCTTGTTGATTGTTCTGATCGTCCTTCATTGAAGGTTCTTCTTCGGCCATGGCAAGGTCTTCTGCTGCTTTCGAAGGGGCATCTTTTTCAATGGCAACGCGTTCTTTTTGTTCAGATGAAGCTCCCATGGCTTGTCCGGCAGCAGATCCGGGTTTACTTTGCATTGTGGTCACAGAAGAAGAGGTCTTTTTTTCATCAGGTCTGTTATCTTCTGATGCTTTTCCTGTTTCAACCAAAGTGTGGTCAGATTCTTTCTTAAAGCCCTCTATTTCTTCTACTGGCGCTACATCCTTATGAAGTGCCAGTTCTTTCTCTTCCAATGTGACTGGGGTCTTGAACAGGAAAATTAGTCCTATCAATAAGGCTACGCCTGCAGCAGCCGACCAATAGATGAAAAGGGGTTTCTTCTTTTCTGCAAAAACCTCTGAGTGAATTCTTGAATCAAGTTTCGCCTTTAGATCCTTTATCTCCTCTTCATTCTCAAACGCGGCAAAGCCTTCCAGCGCCTCTTTTTCAAAGGCATCCAGATCGCCTGACGGAGAATGCAATTCCTTCAGAAGTTCATCCAGGTTCTTGGGGTCTTTATGATTTGGTTTGCTCATTTAATTTTGCTTCCATTTTAAGTTTCAAATTCCGCTTGCCGTTCTGAATGAAACTTTTCACTTCATTATTGCTAAAGCCGGTAATTTTCTCAATCTCTGCATAGGATTTGTTGTTCAAATAGAACAGTTCCAAACAAACCTTTTGCTCCTTATTCAATTCATTAAGCGTTACCTGCATTAGCGAAATCTGACTTTCTTTTTCATTTAGATGCTCAACAGAGTTATAATCCATAAGAAAGATCTCATTTTCTTTGATCTCAAGCTCTTTCTTAAGCTGCGACTGCTTCTTACGCAGTTGCATCAAACAATAATTCTTGCTGTATGTGTAAAGCCAACTTTTAAAATAGTCGACCTTGTGCTTTTTCAGATCCACCATAAGTTGACTAAAGATGCTCATCACGGCGTCTTCGGCCTCATCCTTGTTCTTAAAGTATTTAAAGCATAAACCGAGCACCAAGTGACCATACCTTTTATAAAGCTCTCCCAAAGGCGAATTTGATCCACTTTCTAAAAAAATGTTAATCAATTCGTTATCGAAATAATCTTTGTATTTAGAAGGTGAGTTCAATGCTTAGGTTTACATAGTAAAAGTACTAAAATCTAACTTGTTTTTATAGCCTAAAAATGTATATTTGTATGATTATAGCCTTTATTAAGATCTGAAAAGAGTTCTCAAATATTCATTGATCGCATTATTATTTGTTGTTTTTGCATTTCAGCAACCCAATACATATGATACCAATGCAAAGATCAAGGCTGTATTCATCTATAATTTCACCAAGTATTTTGAATGGCCTAACAATAAGAAAACAGGCAATTTTGTTATTTACATTGTTGGTAAAAACGATAATCTGATCAATGAACTAAAAGCCCTGGCGGCTCGCAAGAAGGTTGGAAATCAGGATATTGAGATCATGAATACACCGTCCTTTGATGCCTCTAAAAGTGCCAATATCATTTTTCTGCTGCCGGAACTTTCAAAATCTATTAGCAGCGTAAACGGTAAAGCAAAAAACAAAGGTGTATTGATCATCTCTGAAGCGGCCAATGGCGCAAAAACAGGGGCAGCCATTAATTTCCTGATCGTAGAGAGCAAACAAAAATTTGAATATAGCAAGAACAATGCAGTGAGGGCGGGTTTGAAGGCAAATGATGAATTTAAAGCATTGGCAATTAACGTAGATTAAAAATGAAGATGTGTAAACATATAAAACAACTCCTGCTTACAGGCTTAATGCTTGCAGGACTGTTTACGCATGCACAAAAGGATAAGGTATACAGGGCACAGACTTTGCTTTCGCAAAAGAATGCCGATGCCGCCCGTTAGTGCATTGACAGTGCAATTTCACATCCTTAGTCTGCCAAGATGTTTGAAACATGGACCATTAGAGGATATATCTATTTTGAGTTCTATAAAAAATCAGACAAGAGCCGTTTGAATTCTGCACTACGTGACACCATTGAAAGTTCAGTGAAAAGATCGAATGCTCTTAATCCGGATGAGGATTTTAAAGGAAATAACGCCAGATTGATGGGCAATATAGCTGGGCATTACTTCAATATTGCAAAGTACTATGGTCAGGATTCATTGAATTTTGCATGGAGCAATAAGGCCTACGAGAAATTCAAGGAGACCATGAAATTGTCAGATCCGTCTTTCAATTTCACTCAGAAGGATATTGAGTACTATTCGGCTGTAGGATATATATATTCAGATCAGTTCAATAAAGATAATAACAACACCAAAGCCCTGGAGATCGCAAAAGTGGCATTGATGAAGGTGTTGGATCTTCAGCCTGACGATGTTTCTGCAAATATGAACATGGGCTTGATGTATTTGAACAATGGCATCAATTTGATCAAGAGTATTGATGATGTGCCTGATTTCAAACAATTGGATGTTATTCAGGAAAATGCTGTTAAACTTGGTCGCCAGTCAGAGAAATTCTTGCTGAAGGTATACACCAAGGACAACACAAACAAAAAGGCAGTAGAGGCCTTGTATTATAACTACAAGTTGTTGAATGACGATGTGAAGAAACTGGAATTCCTTGAGCATTGCAATGCATTAGGAATACAGGTAACTACAGATTAATCCGGAGAGCATATGAAATTCAGCATTGGTAAAAAAATAGGCTCCGGTTTCGCCGTATTGATCTTATTGACGTCGGTTGCGTTTGTGTTCACAGTGAACATTGTGAACGACAGCAAGAATAAAACTGACGATGTGGTTGGGCAGTTAGCACCCAGCGTTTCAGAATTAAAGGAATTGAATTTATTGATCCAGAGGTCTGGTACAGACATCACCCAGTGGATGTTCAACAGCTCCACAAGCAGTGATATTGCCTTTAGGGAAGATCTGAAAAGGATCATTGAGGTTGAATTTCCGGCTCAAAAGAATGATCTGTTGAAGATATCTGAGAATTGGAATGAAGAGGAAAAGAAAAAGATCAAAAGTATTTTTCTTCGGGTAGAGAGTATTTTCAGGCTGTACAAGGCAGACATCATGAGTCAGCTTACAACGCCGGAAGACTATCAGGATGCCTTAAAAACAAGTGTAGCCCGTATTTCATTTGAAGACAGCCAAACCAGTTTGAACTCACTTTATAAGGAATTGAACACCTTGATACAGGTGATGCAGGATAAAGCCGAATCGGTGAAGGAAGATATGTGCATATCATACAATATTCTGAAGCTATTCGTTCATTATATAGGATTGACTGTTGGTTTGGTCTGTATTTTGATCGCGCTCTTTACAAGACTATCCATTACA
>DAISHL010000053.1:0-9401 GCA_036822555.1 Bacteroidota bacterium
AAGAATGTTTCTTGAACATATTGCGCACAGCAAAATTATTGAATGTTACACCCAGAGAACCGATCACGCCTACACACCCTACCTGTGCACCCGCGATACCATTGAAGTTATTTCTTCTACCTCCGTAACCTCCACTCAATTCGATCTGATCACTCGGTTTTTCTTCAACAGTATATTCAATGTCAACTGTACCATCAGCCGGATTAGGCGTAGGCACTACATTCATTTTCTCCGGATCAAAGAAGGTCAACTGGGCAAGCTCACGTTGTGTACGTATGATGTCTGATCGCCTGAACAATTGACCAGGCCTTGTTCTTATCTCACGATAGATCACATGGTCATTTGTTTTATCATTTCCTTTTACCGTTACCTTATTGATGGTGGCTTGTTTACCTTCATAGATGATAATGTCATAATCAATAGTATCGTTATGAATATTGCTTTCCTGCGGTGTTAAGTTGAAGAACAAATAACCATCATCCATATACAAAGAAGATACATCATAGCCGTTTGGATTCATGTATAACTTTTGTTCCAGCTTTGATTGATTGTATACATCACCGGGTTTGATATTCACGATCGTATCAAGCTGTGTTCCCCTGTATTTGGTATTCCCATACCATGTGAATTTTCCGAAATAATATTTATGCCCCTCGTCTACGGTCACATCGATGTTCACGCGGTTGGGCTCAACAAAATACACCGTATCCTTTATTACGCGGGCATCACGGTACCCTTTGCCATTGTATTTTTCCACAATCGCCGGCAGGTCTTTTTCAAGATTCTCCTCAAGATACTTTCCGGAATTAAACGGATTATACCATCTGAATGCCTTGCTGTCCTTTAACTTTCTGCGAAGCTTTCCATCACTGAGAACTGTGTTCCCGATAATGTTCACATTCTTGATACGCACTTTACTGCCCTTATCAACCTTGATGGTAAGGATCACATGTGGAGTTTTTGTTGTAGGATCGTTTTCGGTGATCAATTCAACCTTATTGAAATAATAACCCTTCTCCAGGAAATGATCATGTACGGTGTTTTTAATACTGCCAAGCAAGTAATCAGTGATCACGCGCTCTTTCATCAGGCGTATCCTGTTGCGGATATCGTCAGCATCTGTTTTTCTAACATCGCCTTTGAACGTGAACTTCGACAGGCGCGGGCGCTCTACAACTTTGATCACCAGGAACACATCGTTTCCGATCACCTTTTCCTTGTACACCTCAATACTTTCGAACAAACCTTGTTTCCAGAGTGCTTTAATAGCGTCAGTTACTTTATCTCCGGGAATGGAGATCGTTTCTCCTTCAACGAATCCCGATAATAAACGGATCACATTCTTATCTGAATTATCGGCACCTTCAATACGGATGCCACCAATGGTGTACTTCTTAGGCGATTTTACTGCATCTAGCATTAAACTATCTGCATTCTGTGCCTTATATTGAAACACAAAACATACAAGAAAAAGTATGACCAATGATTGTTTGTACATCAGTTTTGTGTTAGTTGCTCACTTGTCATCCCAAATCGACGTACGCGATTCTGGTATGAATAGATGGCTTTAAAGAATTCATTTTTTCTGAAATCAGGCCAAAGCACCTCTGTAAAATAAAATTCAGCATAGGCGAGCTGCCACAATAAAAAATTACTGATCCTGTGCTCACCGCTGGTTCTGATCATCAGTTCCGGATGAGGAGAGTCTCTGGTACTTAAATTGTTGGATATGAGTTCTGCATTGATCTGCTCAGGCTTGACACTTCCACTCTCCACTTGCTTAGCGATCTTTTGCACAGCAGTAGTGATCTCCCATTTACTCGAATAACTAAGTGCTAGAATAAGGGTAACTTTTGAGTTTCCTGCCGTAATGTCCATTGAATTCTTCAACTCTTCCTGACACGACTGGGGTAAACTGGCAATATCACCTATGGCGCGAAGTTTAACACCTTTTGAATTGAGGTTTGGTGTTTCCATGGCGATGGTAGCAACCAGTAATTCCATAAGGGCGTCCACTTCTTCTTTTGGGCGGTTCCAGTTCTCGGTGCTAAAGGCGTAAAGCGTAAGGTACTTAACGCCGATCTCTCCGCATGCTTCTACGATCTCTCTTACAGAGTTAACCCCTTCGTGATGTCCAAAAACACGATTCTCACCTTGTTGTTTGGCCCATCTTCCATTGCCATCCATTATAATGGCCACATGTGACGGTACGTTTGATTTATCGATCTTGTTAAAGTAGTCCATTTGACTTGGTTGGCAAAGATAGTAAAAACGAGAAATCGGGCAATTTTAGCGTCGTAATTAGCTAAATTTAACAGGAAGTCAAGGTGTTTGCATTAGCAATAACAAATGGGGATATTTGCAGTCGAATGATTGGAAAAAACATAGACCTTTCTGATTACACTTATGAGTTGCCTGATGAGCGCATAGCTAAATTTCCTGTGCACCCCAGGGATAGCAGCAAATTGCTGGTCTACAATAAAGGAGAGATACGCGAACGCAGGTTCTTCGATCTGCCCACACAACTGCCTTCTGACAGCATGGTTGTGTTCAACGACACCAAAGTTGTACAGGCACGCTTTGTGTTCGCTAAAGAAACTGGCGGTAAAATAGAGGTATTTTGTCTTGAACCTGCCAACAGCCTTACATGGGAACAGGCATTGCTAAGGACAACTGAGGTGGAGATGAGCTGCCTGGTTGGCGGAATTGGTAAGTGGAAAAAAGGACCCTTGAAAAGAACGTTAAATCGGCAGGGGAACACCATAGATCTATTGTGCTATTACGTGGAGGATCTGCCGGACAGTAAAAAGATAAGACTGGAATGGATCACAGAGGAAGAGCTGAGTTTTGCAGACATCATGAATTTATTTGGTGATATTCCCTTGCCACCATATTTGAACAGGGCAACAGAAGCCAATGATGCGAGCAATTACCAAACCATTTACGCATTGAACAAAGGGTCTGTTGCCGCACCAACAGCAGGACTTCATTTCACCAATGAAGTTATGAGTGCATTAAAAGCAAAAGGGATCTCTAAACTGAACGTAACATTGCATGTTGGGGCCGGAACGTTCAAACCCATTAAAGCTGAAAACATCCAAGAGCATGTGATGCACGAAGAGTGGATGCATGTGAGAAAAGAGCAACTTCAACAATTGATCACAAACAAAGGTAAGGTGATCGCAATTGGAACAACCAGCGTGAGGTTCATTGAAAGCCTGTATTGGCTTGGTGTTAAATGCATTCTTAATCAACAATTGAAATTGCAAGATTCCATACTTCAGCAATGGGAATGCTATGAAATGCCTGTTGAATACAGTGTAACTGACGCTTTTGGAGCGCTATTGAACTACATGCAAACAAATGATCTGCAGGAATTTCATTGTCATACTCAGATCATGATCGTGCCAGGGTATTCCTTTAAAGTGATCGATGCTTTGGTCACCAACTTTCATCAACCAAATTCAACCTTATTGCTTCTCATAGGAGCCTGTGTTGGCGATAACTGGCGCACGATATACAAGTACGCACTTGAGAATGATTTCAGATTTTTAAGTTTTGGCGACAGCAGTTTGTTGTGGGTGAACAAAAAGAACTAATGATCACATAGTTTTTTGTAAAGAGAAACGTAGGTATCCACTCCTTTTTTGAGATCAAAATCTGAAACAGCAATTGATCTGTAGTTTCCTTTTTGTTGCAGTAGTTGCTTTAATTTTTCTCCCGCCCTTAAATACTCATCTGAGGTAAAGTCACTTATTAAAATACCGCCCATGTTGTTTTTGAAATAACGGTCGTTGTCGCCAATACCGGCATTGGTGATGATTGGCAGATCCATGGCCCAGCATTCAGCCATTTTTGTTGGGGAGGACGCTATCTTTGAATATGCAGGCTTAATAAAAAAGACCGAGGCTTTGGCGGCTTTTAAAAAGTATGGAACCTCCTTGTAAGCAGTAGAAGTGGTGATGATAAATTCCTTTACTTCTGGAGAGAAACCTGATAATATTGCCTCCAGGGCATTGGTGTCTTTTGTTAAAAAAAGAAGCTTCAACTTTGGAATGATCCGCTTCCACTGAATAGCGCATTCGATCAGTTCCTTCGTGTAATACCACGTGCCAATAGACCCAGTATAAATGATCAGTGCGTCCTCTTCACTCACGTTCTCAATTGCAGCAGGCGTGGTCCTTTGCGGATCAAATACTTGTGTATTCGTACAACAAGGTATGATCTCAACCTTTTCTTCCAACTTTAAGTGCTTGTGCTGTTTACACAATTCGGCCAAACCTGCATGTGTCAATGATATCACAGCATCAGCTTCTGCCAAGTACTGACTTTCCTTACGCTTAAAATATCTATAGAGCAGGCGATGTAAGATATTATCCATTCGCCAAATACCTCCATCAATGCGTTCGTCAGCCCAAAATCCACGCATGTCAAAAATAAAGGGAACCTTATACTTTCTTTTGAAATGCAAGCCTATCAACGATGACAAGTAGCTTCTGCAATGTATAAGCTTAAAGCGGTGTAGTCTATGCAAGCCAATGGCAATAGCCTTGAGTTCATTCACGTATTGAAAACGCGACAGCGGTCCGCCATTTTCATCATACAAAATATACTTCCAGGTGATCCCAAGCGTGTTCAGTAGTTGCTCCACATGTTTCCCAATACTTTTCAAATTCTTTTCCTTTTCACATGAAAGCACGGTAATAGAAAATCCATTTTCTGCTATACCTGACAAATAAGGAATAATCTGAGATTGCCCTAAAGGATCTGTTAATCCATCAAAAGTAATATAGAGCGTGTTTTTGTTCAATGGAATTTAATTGCTAGCTTTAAGTGCCAAATGGATATTTTTGATCTTCTTTTAGCTCCGTTCTACCTAATATTGGTGCTGTTTATCGCCTATAAATATAAGGCAAAACACGAACACGAGCATCCGGCATACAAATATTTTTTACCAGGATTGATCACAAAAATAATTGGGGCCATAACTTTGGGACTGGTTTACTTTTATTACTACGGTGGAGGTGATACAATTAATTATCATCAGACTGCCAGCGGATTTGTGAATGTGTTCACTAAGGATTTTGACAATTTCATTTACTTGTATTTTGGAAAACCGGTTATGTCAGAATTCTACTTGTTCAACAGCGAAGAGGGCTTTGTATATTGGGTAAAGGATCAATATGCCTTTTTCGTATCCAAGATCTTTTTTCTTTTCATGCTTATCTCTTTCAAGAGCTATGTTGCAGGCGCCATTCTTGTGGCTTCAGTTTGCTATATAGCTGTATGGCAATTGTATATGGTTTTCATTAATGAATTTTCCGAAATATATAAGGAACTTGCCTATGGTATTTTGTTTGTTCCTTCAGTTGTTTTTTGGGGAAGCGGTTTAATGAAAGATAGCGTGACATTTTCTGCAGCTTGTTTGTACGTATATGGCTTCTATTGGTTTGCCATTAAAAAAGTCAGAACCCTTTATTATACAGGTGCGATTTTTAGTGCGGCCTTTCTTCTGCTATCCATAAAGCCATATATTCTGTTTGCCTTATTGCCCGGCTCTGGTGTTTGGCTGATCTCACTACGCATAAGTAAAGTGAAGAATTTTCTTGTGAAGATCCTGATCGGCCCGGTCTTTATTATTGGGATCTACGTACTTGTGTTTTTTATCATTTCCAATCTTGGAGACAAGCTTGGGAAATATTCAATTGATAAGGTATTTGGAACAGCACAAAGTTCACAGCAAGATCTTAAAAAGGACTATTATAGAGGCAATACATTTGACATTGGGGATTATGATGCCTCGTTAACCGGACTTTTATCTGTTTCTCATAAAGCGATCTTTGCAACCTTATACAGACCTACATTACTGGATGTTCGAAATGTGATCATGTTGTTTTCAGCATTGGAAAATACTTTTTTATTGCTCTTCACCTTTTATCTATTGGTGAAATTAAGGTTCTTCAAGTTCTTTCTTTATCTGGGATCACATCCATTGGCGTTATTCTCATTCATATTCTCGATCTTCTTTGCGATATCCGTTGGGGTATCTATTTCAAACTTTGGCACACTGGTGAGATTAAAGATACCATGTGTTCCCTTTTTTATTTGCAGTTTGCTTATAGTGAACTACATTATGAAAAAGAAGGAGATATCCTGATCAGCTCATCCATTTTTTATACCACATTTGAAAACACAGAATATTCCAAATTCTGAGGCCCAACCACGATTGATCATGATTGTAGAATTTGTCCAATAACTGCTGCACAAAAGTGGCATCAAACAGATCGTGTTGCTTGATAGCGGCAGAATTCAAATTATCGTGTACCAATTCCTTTAACTCCTCTTTGAGCCATTTATTCAATGGTACTGAGAATCCCATCTTTGGCCTGTTCATCATTTCCTTTGACACATACTTGTGTGTGATCTCTTTGAGGATATACTTCTTGATTCCATTCTTATACTTGAAATCATCAGGCAAGGTAGCAACCCATTCAATGATCCTGTGATCCAGGAATGGCTCCCTTGCCTCTAAACCGTAAGCCATTGAACATCTGTCAACCTTTTGTAGAATATCATCTGCTAAATAGAGTTTGTAGTCCATCATCATCATGAACGAAAGTGATGAAATGCTCTCCGGCTTGGTGTTATAAAATTCATTGTACGCGAATGCTTTCACTTGTCTGTCGGAAAACAACTTGTTCAATTCATTCGTGGTATATGCCGAATTTAAATTGTGCATGAATGTTACGATATCAGGAGCTTGCAACAACGAACATAATTTTTCATAAGAGTTCTGGTGTTTATGGGGCACTATACTATTCACAACCCTATTACATACTAACAGATCCAGTGAACGTGAGAGTGCTTTTGGCATATGTATCAAACTTTCACCGTATGATTTCAGGCGATCGTATCTGTTGTAGCCGGCAAATATCTCATCTCCGCCATCGGCACTTAATGCCACCTTAACTTCTCTACTGGCTAATTTCGACACCATAAGTGTTGGTATTGCGCTGCTATCTGCAAAAGGTTCATCAAAAACGTTAGGTAAACCGCTAACCAAATCCATGAAATCACTTTGTGCGCAATTGATCTCATGATGAGACGTGCCTAATCTTTGTGCAATTTGTCGCGCCATAGGTGCTTCATTCATTTCTGCATCATCAACACCGATTGTATAAGTGTTTATTTTAGACGTGGAACTTTTTTGCAGGATTGCCGCTAGTAAAACGCTGTCGTACCCACTACTCAAAAAAACACCCACTGGTACATCCGAGATCATTCTGTAATTGAAGGCAGACTCAAGAATATTTTCAGTGTTCTCTAAAGCTTCCTCAAAACTCACTACGCTCTTTTCTTTGGTATAGAACCACTCCACATCCCAATACACCGTTTTATTTGTTGTCCAAGTTCTAAGATCTAATTCTAAAATTGTACCCTGTTGAAGCTTAGAAACATTTTTAAAAATGGATGTTTTGCCAGGAACAGTGCCGAACTGAAGAAAATGGTGCACTGCCTGTGAATTGATCACTTTTTTAAATTGCGGGTGTTTATGAAAAGCCTTCAGCTCTGATGCGAACAAGAATAGTGAACCATCCCAATAATAATACAGTGGCTTAACACCTGCCCTATCTCTGAACATGACAACTTTTTCGTTTGTCCTGTCCACGATCACGCATGCAAACATGCCAATAAATTGACCGACCCAGTCCTTGCCCCACATCTGATAAGCATGCAAAACAACTTCTGTGTCAGAATTTGTGACAAATACATGTCCCTCACTCTCTAGGTCCTTTCTTATTTCTCTAAAATTGTAGATCTCACCATTGAACACAATGGTAAGGTCACCAAACTCCATAGGTTGATTGGATCTCTCGGAAAGATCTATGATAGAAAGCCTGGCATGGGCCAAGCCAATCCTTACATGTGATAAATTCAACTCAACGACAGATGAGAAATCAGGCCCGCGATGAGAAAGGTCACCTATCATTTCGGTCAATTCCGTCGTATTTGTAAAAGATCTTTGAGCAAAATACCCGGCTATGCCACACATGTTATGAGTTTAATTATAATAATCTTATTTGTTCTTTGGTGTTCTGATCAACTTCACAAATACATATCCTAACACAAAAGGCAGGATCCAAATCAATAAAAAAGTGAACTTGTGGATCATTAACATGTTTGCTGCCGGAAACTTATTTACTTCTCCATACACAATACGCTGTATAAGCTTATCTACCACATCTTTGGATATCCTGGAATCGTATGCCAAATAAAGGTCATTCACATTCTCTTTGTAATAGCTCATACTTTTATTTTGCAACGCAACATTCTGCCACTGTGGCTCAAGGGTAACATCGTAAAGGTGCCAACCACCCTTATATCTGACCTCGCACAAAAAATGTCCCGGACCCTCGTAGTATCCCAACCCTACACTGCGGTAATCAATGCCCTTTCTTTTCAATGCCTCCATAAATACCATAGTTTGCTGACTGCACAATCCTTCATTATACTGTAAAATATCTTCCGGTTTAACAATGGCAGAAAAATGTGCCCATATATATTTACCCATCACAAATGCGATCCAATTATTCTGAAAGGTATAGGTAGCAAGGCCTTTACGAAATCTCCACTTGATAAGATCACTCAATGTATTCACATAAACCGCAGTATCAAATCCTGAAGGTTCTTTCAATACATATAAGCTATCAGAATAAACTATCAGTTTGTCGATGCTATTAATGTGAGAAAGTCGTGGATCAAAATATTCATTTTTTGATTTGAACTTACTAATAAAACCCCTTCCCCTGTTGAATAACCCAATGGATGAACAGATAAACAAAAGAAAGACCAAAGTTAAAAGGGCATATCGAAAAAAAGGCTTCATCTTAAGTGTTAAATTTAAGCGTTTTTCGCATAAAATGAAGCGGATCTTTAAAAATGGCTAACAACGAATATTTTATTGCCAAAACAAAACAATGTAATTTAAAATATGATGCTGCTATACTATAATATCCTCTCAATAAGGCTTCTTTTTTTATTTCCTGTGGAATAAGTTGGTTTTGTTGTAGGACCTCATAAAAGCATACGTTATCATCTACAAGTTTACGTGTGAGCTTATTTGACATACTCTTGTCGCTCACACGATATAATAGTGCAGACAAATTGTTTTCACAAATTCCTTTGCCTCTTAAATGGCTTTGAATTAAAAAATATCTGTCAGCAGTACTGGAAAGTTCAGGATGAAAAATCTGGTTTTTCTTCTTCAAAAAATCGCGTTTGAACATATAGTTCGATGGACATGTAACTATTCTTTGATCAAACTATAATATCTCTCTTACTCCTTTAATGCCTGTACCTGTAAAATGCTGCATTCTTTCGCCTTTCTCTCTGTATTTAAC
>DAISHL010000054.1:0-9365 GCA_036822555.1 Bacteroidota bacterium
TGGCGGGATCATTGTCCATGACCTCTGTGAAGTTTGGATGAGTGTAAGTATTACATATACCCGCCCATAGCGGTCTTCACTTTTTTCTTGCGTCTCCCTCCGCAATCCTTACGGTACTTGCAATCTGAAAGAGCAATGCTTAACACAAGCATCAGCAAAACAACGGGTTTGATCTTTTGTATCATGGCCATATGTATTCTGTTGTTGATCATGAGTCCTTATAAATTATCAATGAAGTAATTGCAGATCTTTTCCATCAGATGCGCCCTGTCTTTCCCCAGCACATTGTGTTCGTGCCCCGGGTATACAAAGTAATCCAGCTGAATACCTTTATCCACACATTTCTTTACATACATCATGCTGTGTTGCCAAACCACTACAGGATCCTGTGCACCATGGATCATCAACAGCTTTCCTTTAAGCTTATCAACGTGATTCAGTAAATTATTCTTCTCGTACCCTTCTTTATTTTCCTGTGGCATATCCATATATCGTTCGCCATACATGATCTCATAGTAACTCCAGTCGATCACCGGACCGCCGGCAACAGCTACCTTATACACGCCCGGATGTCTGGTCATTAACGAGGTGGTCATGAACCCGCCGTAACTCCATCCGTGTACCCCAATTCGTGAGGCATCAACGTATGGTAATGACTTTAAATAGTCAACTCCTTTTAACTGATCTTCCATTTCACAGGTGCCCAACTGGCGGTGAATGGCTTGTTCAAATTGCTTTCCGCGGTATGAGGTACCTCTGCCATCAAGTGTGAACACAATAAATCCTTTTTGTGCCATGTACTGGTACCAAAGCTCTCCACCTGCCATCCAGGTATTGGTAACCATTTGCGAGTGCGGACCATTGTATAGATACACAAGCACCGGATATTTTTTTGTGCTGTCGAAATTCACGGGTTTGAACATTCGGCAATACAGATCAATGCCAGTGTTGTTCTTAATGGTAAATAAATTCCAGGTGCCCAGCTTATAGTCTTTTATCGGATTGTCTGCTTTAAAAATAGTTGTGGATTTTCCATTAATGCTATTGATCAAATAATACTCACGTGGGGTATTTGCACTCGTGAATCCATCCATAATATATGTTCCTTTTTCATCGATGCTGCAGGTGTGGTATCCATCGCCTTTGGTTAATCGCTTTACCTCGCCAGATTTAAGCGATACGCTGTAGAAGTCTTGATTTACCGGCTTTTCGCTATTGGCATGAAAGAAGAGGCGTTCGCCTCTCGCATCAAATCCGTTCATACTCTTTACTTCCCAGTTGCCTTTGGTCAGTTGTTTCAGTTCTTTTCCGGAAATGTCGTAAAGGTATAAATGCATGTATCCGTCTTTTCTGCTGTGCCAAATGAATTGCTTAGGGTTGTTGGGAATGAACATCATTTCATGCAAAGGCTCTACGTATTTCTCATCCTTTTCTTCAAACAACATGCGCACGAATTCTCCTGTGGAGGCATTGTATTCATTGAGTTGCATGTGATTCTGCCCACGGTTGAGTTCAGCAATGTAAATGAATTTTTCATCCGGACTCCATGAAATATTAGTGAGATAATGCTCCTTAGGCTCTGGTGTTTTTAAATAGATCACGGTTTGTTTGGCAACATCGTATACTCCAAGAGTTACGTAATGGCTTTTACTTCCTGCCATTGGGTATTTGATGTCCTCATTCTTTGCAGGATATGGTGCCCAATTCACGATCGGATAAGAGAACACATCTGTCTGATCCATGCGGTAAAAGGCAAGGTAGTTCCCGTTTGGACTCCAATACGTTCCTTTACTGATACCAAATTCATTCTGATGCACACTTTTGCCGTACACGATGGAGAAGCTTCCATCGATACTGATCTGACGCTCGCCGCCATTGACATATACAAAAAGATTGTTCTCTTTGGTATAGGCTACATTTTTGGTCTTCTTATGTTCATCCGCATTGTCTTGTTTCAGAGCAGTATTTATACTAGTTGTAGAAATGCTTTGCTTGCTTATATCGTACACAACTTCATCATTGCCCTGAACAAAACTCAATTGAGAAGCATTCTTGAATTGCAACATTGGCAAGGCCTTTAAGCTGTCTCTTTTTGCACCAAGTAAAGCGCTGTTCAGTTGACGTAAGGACAGAACGGTGTTGGTCTTTGCACTTGAATTGTCTCCGGTGATCACCTTATTGTCCTCAGTAAAAAAATAAGCGTTCGATCCGGGGATAAAACTCAGGTTTTGCAATCTTTTTGGTGCAAGACTTGTGCGGCCTTTCAGAACTGCTTCCTGAATAGTCAATAATTTATCCTGTGCTTTGGCACTTAAAGTAAGTGCAATGGCCAATGTTAGAATTTTACGCATACAATCGCTATTTTTAAAACATTAAATATAAAGTTAAAATAGCAATTGCCTTTGCCGTCGGTGTAATTTTTGTGTTCCACTTCTCATTCGTTTTGATCTATAGTTTCCCCATCAAAAACAATTCAATGAGCCGCCTGAGGTATTATGCCTTTAATTACTGCTATCCTTATTTTAATCAAGACTGGAGATTATTCACGCCTTGTCCCGACAATAATTTTGAAGTGATCGCAAGTTATGTGGTCAATGGCAAGCGGCGTTATGCTTTGCCATTATCTGTAGTGCTTTCTGAGAAGAACATCTTAAATGGCAAGGAGGCGCTTAATTTTTCGATGACCGCATCCTGTGGTTATGTAGCCTTTGAGAAGATCAGGGTGAATGGCAATATTTATAGGTACAACAAAACTGTTTCCTATGATATCTATAAGAACGCGTTTAAAAAGTATTTAAGCCACAAAGAAGGTAGTGAGATATCAGAACTGGCACTCATTTTAAAATTAAAGAACATCCGCACAAACGAAGAGGTCTATGTGGTCGAGTAAAAATGTCATATCAAGATTGTACGGCGACTACCGGCATTTATCCAATGCGCGTTTATTTAAGAATGCGCTTTATGTGTTCATTATTTTCAAATGCACCAACTGGGTGATCAATTTCGATCTTTTATTTGGAGAGAATGCCATGTCGTTGTTGCACGCTCAAAGTATTCCTTTTTACAGGGAACCGGCCTTTATCCTTCTCAAGTCTGACACGTCAATTGTTTCTGCCTTAAGTATTGTATGCGCTGCTCTGATCTCTATGATACAGGTGGTTTCCAGAAGGAGTGTTATACTTGCCGATCTTATCTTGTATGGTTTAGTGATCAACATCAACAACAAAACGTATACACATCTTACAGCCGGTGATCCATTATTGGCTAACTTATTTTTCCTTTCTGTTTTTTTGAGAAAGAGTAATACAGGCACAAACGAGGAAACACCATGGCTCAGTATATTGCTGCACAATACCTCTTATGCTGCCTTGGTTTTACAGATCTGTATAGTATATGCGTATTCTGCCTTGGCCAAATGGGCAGATGCAGATTGGCAACACGGTGCCGCCATCGATAGCGTGAACAGAGCCATTCATTATTCAAGACCATTGATCGCTACCTACGCAGACAACATTAGTATAATTGCGATGGTATTGAACTATCTCATCCTGGCTTATCAAACGCTGTTTCCTGTTCTTGTTTTTTTAAAACCCATTAAGCGCTATTTTCTTATCCTAGGGATGTGTATACACTTATACATTGCCTTTGTAATGGGTATTTTTTCTTTTGGCATCATCATGGTCATAACCTATTTTTTATTTCTGGATATGCCCGGCTCACCTGCCAAGCGCTCAGAATAGGTGCTTTCAAAAAAACTCTTATCTTTGCCACATGTTTACACAAGACCAATTAAAAAATCTCAATGAGCGCCATATGGCACTAAGGGGGTTTCTTTGACTACGATAAGAAGAAACACGACCTTTCTCTATTAGAGGAAAAAACATTAGACCCAAATTTTTGGAACGACAGCAAAAAGGCCGAACAGGTTCTTGGTGAAGTAAAGATCAAGAAAGCCTGGGTTGTTGGCTATGATGAGTTGACCAAGGAAGTGGACGATCTGAATACGCTGTATGAATTTTTCAAAGCCGGTGAAGCCACCGAAGAGGAAACACAGCATCAATACAACATTGCCCTAAAAAAACTTGAGGACATTGAGTTCAAGAATATGCTTCGAAATGAAGAGGATCAACTCAATTGTGTGCTTCAGATCAATGCAGGTGCCGGTGGTACCGAAAGCTGCGATTGGGCCAGCATACTCATGCGTATGTATTTGATGTGGGCTGAAAAGCATGGCTTTAAAGTGTCTGAGTTGGATTACAACCCTGGCGATGTGGCCGGTATTAAATCAGTTTCATTACAGATCGAAGGACCCTATGCCTACGGATATCTGAAAGGGGAGAATGGTGTTCACCGTCTTGTACGCATAAGCCCATTTGACGCCAATGCCAAACGACACACCAGTTTTGCTTCTGTATACGTTTATCCTATCGTTGATGATACCATTGAGATAGATATTAAACCAAGCGACCTTGAGGTAACCACATCACGAAGCGGAGGGGCGGGTGGACAGAACGTGAACAAGGTAGAAACGAAAGTTCAGATGTTACATAAGCCAACAGGAATTGTGGTGGTATGTCAGATCGAGCGCAGCCAACACGGCAACCGCGAGCGCGCCTTGCAAATGTTGAGATCTCAATTGTACGAAATGGAGATGCGCAAACGAAACGAAACAAAGGCAGCTGTTGAGGAAGGAAAAATGAAGATCGAGTGGGGATCGCAAATCAGAAGTTACGTGTTGCATCCATACAAAATGGTGAACGATCATCGCACGGAGCTAAAGATCACAGATGCAGAAGGTGTTCTGGATGGAGATCTGGACGAGCTGATCAAGCACTACTTAATGAGCACAAGCGGAAAGCAAAAAGCATAAAAAAAGACCTGATCACTCAGGTCTTTTTAATTTTAGTCTTTTTTCTTCTCAGGAAGAAAATATAAAAAGTAAAGAAAGAACAAGAACCACAAAGCGTCTAACATCTCATGGCTTTTAAAGAAAGCAATTCCTTGAAATCCTAAGAAACCAAGGAAACCAAGTGTCCAATTTTTTCTCATGTGTATTGTTTTTGTAAATGTACAATTAAATAGTGTCAGTACAATTCATTAGGGTGGGTATGGTCCCACATAGTCTATGCATGGATATGGGTAAGGCACAAAACACCTGTAATGGAATTGGTGATCAAGTCCGCCAATATCCTTGTCTTTCACATTCACTTTGTACAACCCCCCATTCCACCATCCTATAAGGCAGAGATCGTTCACTCGAAGTTCCTTACTCTTCATCTTTTTTAATCTTTTCAAGATCTTTTTGTCTTTTTGAGAAGGGATCAGGATCACGTGATCTCCCGGAGGAAGCATAAAGGAATAGTGGCCGTTGGAATCCGTGGTGGTACTATCCATAATGGGAGCTTTGGTGCTGTTCTTTTTGCCTTTGCGAACATACAATCGGCTATAATAGGGCTTGGCACGCATAAGCTCTGCTTCTTCTTCATGGGTGGGATGAATGCCGCCACAGTATTGTGACGACTGTGTTAAAGTACCCTCAACTTTGTAAAGCACTTTATTCTCTTTGTTCTCCTTCTGGGCCACTGTGTTGCAAAACAAGAGGAAAAGAAAAAGCATGGTGAATGCAATGCGCAATGTATATGTGTGATGCTTTGTTACCAAGAGCTTAATTCATTTGCGTTAATAAGGATTTCATTTTTTTATAAATGAATTCAGCCGCAAATTTTGGATGCAAACGGTAAATGAAATCCATGAATTTGGCATCGGAACCAACCAACACACGATACTTGTTGTTCTCCATGCCTTCCACAATAATTTGTGCGGCCTTAACTGCACTTAGCGGATTGAAGGATTTGGATTGCTCTGAAGAAGCTGCCGGTATCTTTAGTCCTGAGTTGGCGGCAATATTTGTAGCAATGGCTCCCGGAAACACAATGGTTACTTTTACAGTGGTGTCCAACAGTTCAGACCGCAAACCTTCGGTCATTAATTTCACAGCCGCTTTTGTAGCACCGTAAATACTTTGCCCCGGTACAGGTAAGAAACCACCCATGCTTGAAATGTTCACTATATGGCCTTCCGGACGTTTCAGTAAGTGTGGTAAAAATGATTTGGTCATGTAAAGTAAACCATAGAAGTTAATGTTCACCACACGTTCTATAGCGGCATAGTCTAGATCATTTACTTTCACAAAAGGCTGAATGATGCCTGCGTTGTTGATCACACCGTCAACCTGACCATGTGCTGCAATGATCTGCTGCGGGAGTGCCTCAACCGCATTTTTATCGGTAATGTTCACAATGTGTGTTGAGAGCCTAGATGCATTTGCTCCGGCTAAGGCTTTGGTTTCTTCCAGTGTTTTCTCATTGATATCAATGGCCGCCACTCGCGCCCCTTTGCTTAACAACAACAATGTGATCTCCCGGCCCATGCCGCTGCCACCTCCAGTAATAACAATTGTTTTATTTTTTACCTGCATAACGATGTATTATACTAACGAATGTACCGTTAAGTTAAGCAGAAAGCAATGACATTCATCAGAAAATGTTCTGAGAAAAGACATCCTTTGGGAGTGATTATCTATAGGGCTTACCCAATAGATGACTATCAGGCCTTACGAACGAACTCCGATTTTAAACCCATGGCTCCAAAGCCTTCAATTTTACAGTTGATGTTGTGGTCACCATCCGTAAGTTTAATGTTCTTCACCTTGGTGCCTGCTTTAACAGGTTTGGAAGATCCTTTTACAGGGAGATCTTTGATCACAACCACAGAGTCGCCGTCCTTTAACTCGTTACCGTTCGAATCGAGAACCTTCGTGGAAACTTCTACATCTTCCGATACTTCTTCGGGGTTCCATTCATAGAAACATTCAGGACAAACCATTAATGAACCATTGGAGTAGGTATGTTCTGACTTGCATTTGGGGCAACTAGGGTATTCGCTCATAACAATTGACTTGAGGCTCAAAGATAAGGTAATATACAAACGGAATGAATGATATAACTCATTTATTATTGATGAGGCAGGAATAACATATGCCTTAATGCTTAGCTGCGATGCTTTGTGCGCACTAATTTTGTTACATCAAAGCCCTTTAGTACCAGCCTTTCAGTGATCTTGTTATATAAAGAGTCGCTCATGGTGTTTGTTCTGCTGAGTATCCACAGGTATTTCCTGTTGGGATGTCCAACTACGGCATAGCTATAATTACCTGCAAGGTCAATGATCCAATAATCACCTCTGAATGGCCAGAAGAATTGCACTTTTAATTTGGCATTGCCACTCTTCTTTTTTACAAAGGCCTTGCCCTGAATGGTTATTGCTTTTCCTGTGATGCTGTCCAAACGGCAACTATTCTTCACAACAACATAGTTCTTATCTGTAAGGATGTATTCTGCAGTAGTGCAATGGCATCCTTTTTGAAAGCGTTGCGGGAACGAAGCGATCTCGTACCATTTTCCTGCATATCGGTTCAGATCAACAGAGTTAACCGTTGCTAATGTTTGCGCTGTAATGTCTATTGGAAATAAGAGGAGAGCAATATACAACCGTTTCAAGTAAAACAACATGCGTTTTATATTTACTTTTTCCAACGTTCAAGGTTTGGGATAGGCCGAGTACCCAGCCACGCCAGTAGACCATTGATACCACTCTTCTTCATTTCCTGAACGCAAAACTTTTGCATTTTTTCAGCTGTATCTATTTCCGGAGGAGTTATAAATTGCCCATTCTCATAGCACATGGAGCAGTACTTCTTACTGATGCTTCCATCCTTTTCTGTACCGCCGCCTTTCTTATCCTTTTTCAATGGAAAGCCGCAACTCTGGCAAAATTTATATTCGTTCGTGCTCATAAGTTATACAATAGTTTTATTGTCCGCCAATACCAGTGCCAAAAATCCCCACAGCTAATTCTAACCATACAAGAACCAATGCGACAAGTATGAATATACTAAGGCTTATTTTAACAACAGGCCTGTTCACTTTTCTGATGATGTATTCAAGTGTTAGTCCGGTAACCGAAAGGAGTAAACCCGCCATTATAAAATCAAAAGCCGACCACTGAACTTCACTTGTGAATTGCATGGCTATAAGTGGTATTAGTAACAAAGCAGATACAATAAGGATAACGATCAATGGTCTTTTGTTTTTCATATTGTGTAATTGATATCAGATCTATTCATTGACTAAACTATGGATTGCCAAACTAAAGCCGAAAAGCCGAACCTAAATTTATTTGGTGTAACAAAGGTACAAAAGAGACTCAGCGAGCGCAAATAAATTGTTTGCATATGGGACTAATTTATAGTTAGAGAAGTTTCTTATAAATAATCACAGCGCGTTAGGTTCAAATGATGCAAGGTGATCATCAATCACTGTTTTCACTTCTCTATCATTTTAAGATGATCAATGGCGCTTTTGTTGTTGGGATTCAATGCAAGTGATCGTTGATAATATCTCTTCGCTTCCTTATAATTCCTTTGCCTGTAGTAAGCTTCCGCCAGGCTATAGAAGGCATTCCACGAGGTGTTGTGGTATTTAAGATTGAGTTTAAATACATTTAACGCAGAAGCTAACTTCTTTTTGTCCATTAACTCACACCCTATGTTATTGATCTCTCCTTCGTATAAAGGTAAAAATGGTTCTATGCTATTTGCGTTAATGTATTTCGCTATAGTCAAACAGTCTGCAGAAAAGGAAGGAGCTTTCAGTTTTGCCAAAAGTTCCTGCGTAAGATCGTATCGTTTTAACTGTTCTTGCCCCCTGGCATTATAAGTAATTTGGTTAAAGTAAACAACTTCCAAAGGTTTTCAAAAGGAATTCGACGAAAATGGTAATATCTATCATTTTATAGAGCGCATTATGTATAGGATCTTTCAATTCAAGCGCTTACCTATAATGTATCAGGGCCTTGTCTAGTTGGGTTTACGGAGCATGAACTATCTTTACCTTCCAACTGTTTTCGCCATGCTGAATAAAGAAAAAAACGGAATTAGAGAGCGCAAATAAATTGTCCGCGGCGGCGGAGCCTCTAAAAAGCGCGAGTGATGACCTGAATCTGCCCGCTGATCAGTAAGCCTGTGTTATAAGCTGGCCTAGGTATATTTTAATTATGAGGAAAAACTCTATTAATTGCTAAGTAATTTTATTCTATTTGAAACTAAGTCCTTGAAAAGTGATTTCTGTTCTTGTGGTAAAAAACTATTTTCTATCCACCAAATTGCATTTTCTTGTTTGTTTTGAAATGTTTCATAGCAATTCAAAATTTGCTTTTCATTCAGTGATAGGTTTGTTCCTATTACATGGAAGTCTTTTTTGGTTATTTTGTTTCTTTTGCCATTTATAGTTAGACTCATTTGTTCG